>JBDSME010000125.1:0-4004 GCA_039916065.1 Polyangia bacterium | reverse complement strand
CCCTCGATGAACACCACCGGGTTGTCGTCGCGGATGGCGCTCTTCAGCAAGCCCTTGGCGTCATAGGGGGTGGACGGCATGACCACCTTCAAGCCGGGGATGTGCGTCCACAGCGCTTCGGTCGACTGGCTGTGCTGGGCGGCCAGCATGTGGGCCGATCCGCCCGGCCCGCGAAACACCACCGGCAAGGTGAACTGTCCCGCCGACATCTGGCGAATCTTGGCGGCGTTATTGATGAGCTGATCGGCCGCCACCAGGGAGAAGTTCCAGGTCATGAACTCGATGATGGGCCTCAGGCCCACCATGGCGGCGCCGATGCCCACGCCGGCGAATCCGCCCTCGGCGATGGGCGTGTCGATGACCCGCCGCTCGCCGAACTTGTCCAGCATGCCCTTGGAGACTTTGTAGGCGCCGTTGTAGTGACCGACCTCCTCACCCATCAGGAAAATACGGTCGTCACGCTCCATCTCCTCGACCATCGCCTGGTTGAGGGCTTCGCGAAAAGCGATCTGCGGCATATCGGGTCCTTACTCCTTGTACGTGAACTGCTCGAGCTCTTCGAAAGTCAATTCGCCGCTGGCGTCCGCGAACGCCACCGCCTCCTCGATCTCTCGCTTCACACCTTCTTCGATGGCGACGATCTCCTTCTCATCGACCTGGGCCTTCACGCACAGGTCGCGGCCCATGGTCACCGGATCGCGCTTCTTCCACTCATCGACCTCGTCCTTGGTCCGGTAGAGGCCCGCGTCGGACATGGAGTGACCGCGATAGCGGTAGGTGATGATCTCGATCAGCGTGGGCAACGATTCGTTCCGAGCCCGGCGTACCGCCTCGCCCACCCGGTCCCGCACCTTGAGCACGTCATCGCCGTCGAAGCGGTCGCGGGCGATGCCGTAGCCCAGCGCCTTTTGCGAGACGTCGACCACCGACATCGAGCGGTTTAGCGGCGTGCCCATCGAGTAAAGGTTGTTTTCGCAGATAAAGACCACCGGCAGCTTCCACAAGGAGGCCAGGGTCAGCGCCTCGTGGAAGGCACCCTGGGCCACCGAGCCGTCGCCGAAGTAGCAGAGGGTGACGCGCCCGTCGCCCCGATACTTGGAGGCGAAGGCGGTTCCCGCGGCCAGGGGGATGTGGCCACCCACGATGCCGTACCCACCCAGAAAATTGCGGGAGGCGTCAAACAGGTGCATCGAACCGCCGAGACCCTTGGAGGCGCCGGTCCGCTTGCCGAACAGCTCGGCGATGATCTCCTTGGCGCCCATCCCCTTGGCGTAGGCGTGGGCGTGCTCGCGGTACGTCGCCAGCACGTAGTCGTCCGGGCGAAGCGCGGCGATGGAGCCGACCGCCACCGATTCCTGACCGATATAAAGGTGCAGGAAGCCCCCGAATTTGCGCATCGAATAGGCTTTGGCCAGTGCCTCTTCCATCCGGCGGATTGCCAGCATCTGGCGGTAGTACTCCAGTAGCTGGGCTTTCTCGACACTGCGTGTCTTTTCGCGAGGTTCCATGACCTCCCGTTCGATGGCGCTCATCTTGGACGTGATCTCCTGCTCTACTGTGTTGGCCCGCCGTCTGACGGGGCGGACGGAAGATATATCAGAGTTTGCCCTCCCCCCTCAATCAATCCCGGAGGTCAACCGATGTAGGAGGGCGAATGGCTATTTCAGCGCGTGGTCAGATGGAAACAGCTGTTCCCGGGGAGACCGCCGAGCTGCCGAGGCGCGGGTCGGTCCTTCTGGTCGACGACGAGCCGACCATCACCCGGGGTTACGCCCGCAGCCTCACCGCCAGCGGATTCACCGTGAAGATCGCCAACAACGGCACCGAGGCGGCGGAGCTGTTCCGGCAACACACCTTCGACGTGATCGTCAGCGATATTTCCATGCCGGGCATGAACGGTCTGGAACTGCTGCGCGCCGTCCGGGAACACGATCTGGATGTCCCCGTGATCATCATGACCGGCGCCCCCGCCGTGCAGAGCGCGGTCGAGGCCATGGAATATGGCGCCTACCGCTATCTGGTGAAGCCAATCGATCCCGCCCAGCTTGAAGAGGTGCTGGCGCGCGCGGTGCGCCTTCACCAGATGGCGCGCGTGCGCCGTGAAACTCTGGAACAGTTCGGCGTCGATGGACGGCAAATCGGCGATCGCGCCGGGCTGGAATCCCGCTTTCAAAACGCCCTGGACACCATCTGGATCGCCTACCAACCGATCATCTCGTGGTCGACACGGACCCTGTTTGCCTACGAGGCCCTGGTGCGGAACGAGGAGCCGGCCCTGCGCAACCCGGGCGATCTTTTCGAGGCCGCCGAACGATTGGGCAGGCTGCACGAGCTGGGACAGATCATTCGCCAGCGCGTGGCAGACACCATTCGCGACATCCCGGCCCCTGGCCTGGTGTTCGTCAACGTCCACACCGCCGACCTGCAGGACGATTCGCTGTTCGATCCCACCTCGCCTCTGTCGCCCCACGCCGCCCGGGTGGTCCTGGAGGTCACCGAGCGCGCCGCCCTGGACCAGATCAAGGACCTGATGGTCCGCATGGCGCAGCTGCGCAAGATGGGGTACCGCATCGCCGTCGATGATCTGGGCGCCGGGTATGCAGGGTTGACCAGCTTCGCCCAGCTCGAGCCGGAGGTGGTCAAGGTGGACATGTCCCTGGTGCGCGGCATCGATAGCTCACCCACCAAACAGAAGCTGCTGAGCTCGATCCTGGGGTTGTGCCGCGATTTGCAGATCCAGATCATCGCCGAGGGCATCGAGACGGAGGCCGAACGCGACACCCTGATTCGACTGGGCGGCGATCTATGCCAGGGGTACCTGTTCGCGTATCCCGGGCGGCCGTATCCGGTCCCCAACCTGGAATAAGCGCCAGGCATCAATCCAGGCGCCAGGCGCCAGGCGCCAGGCGCTAAGAGCTCGCGACCGAAGAGGCGGGTGGTCGAGGCTGCCGGCCGTACAGCCGCGCGGCGACCACGCCGCAGAGCGCCAGCAGGGGCCAGGTCAGCCGGTCGGGCAACACATCCAGCAGCGACGTGCCCACCAGGGGCCCCAGCGACTGGCCAGCGGCCTGGGCCAGACCGAACAGGCCGGCATAGGCGCCCACGCGCCCCAGGGGGGCCATGCCCGTGGCGGCCGTCTGCTGTGCCGGGGCGGTGATGATCTCGGCGATGGTTATGGCGCTCACGCAAGCCAGCACCTGTAGCTCGGTGCTGGCCAGGCCGCAGAGCGCATAGCTGGCGGCATAGGCAAGAGAGCCGACCAGAAGCACCCGGCGGGTCCCGGCGCGGCGAATGTAGTAGAAGGCGGGCAGTTGCAGCACCACCACCATGAACCCGTTCAATGAATAGAGGTGCGAGATCTGCACCAGGCTGAACCGCAGGTGGTCGGCGGCGTAGAGCGAAAGCGTGGCGTAGAGCTGCGCCTGTAGCAGGAAAAAGAAGAAGGTCCCCGCCAGGAAGCGCATAAAAGCGCGATCGCGGCGGTAGGCGCCGACGTCGCTCAGGCGAAAGGGCGGCCGCACTGGCTTACTGGTCTGCGCGCCTTCGCCTCCGGATGCCTGGTCCCGGGCCGTTTCGGTGATGGCGGAAGCGGCCACGGCGGCGATCAGCGTTACCACGGCGCTGGCGTAGAACAGGTGCCCGAAATCCACGTGCAGGAGGGGAGCCAGACCGACCGTGCTGGTGCCCAGCACCCAGCCGATGTTCACCCCGATTCGTTGTAGCGAGAACGCGGCGATGCGGTGTTCGCCGGTGGCCAGATCGGCCACCATCGCCGACGCGACCGGATCAAAGAAGGCGCGCAGGACCCCGTTCAGCACGCACAGCGCGGCGATGGCCACGATGGGACCGCGGTGCAGGATCTCGAAGCCGAGGGCGACAAGGTTGGCCGTCCGCAACAGCATGGCCGCCAGCAGAACGGGGCGGCGGCCCACCCTGTCGGCGACCTCGCCCGCCACCCATTGCATGGCGGCGCCGGACAGCCCGGCTGCCGTCCAGATGATGCC
>JBDSME010000124.1:0-14557 GCA_039916065.1 Polyangia bacterium | reverse complement strand
GCGGCCTGTTCGCTACCCAGGATCGGCTGGAGGCGGACCCGGCGTTCACGGGCGACCTGCTGACGGTAAACTTCACCGGTACCGTGTTGTTCTGCGAGGAGGCGCGCAAGCGCCTGCTGGCGCGGGGCGGGGGAACTCTGTGCGTGTTCAGCTCGGTGGCTGGCGAACGCGGACGAAAGCCGGTGATCCTGTACGGCGCGGCCAAGGCGGGCCTCACCCACTATCTGGAAGGGCTCGACCACAAGTTCCGCGCGCGGGGGCTGCGGGTGGTCACGGTGAAGCCCGGGTTCGTGAAGACGACCATGACGGAGGGGTTGTCGCCGCCGCCGTTCGCTGGCGATCCGGAATCCGTGGCGGCGACGGTGCTCCGCGGGATGGCGCGCGGCAAGCCCGTGGTCTACGCGCCGGCGATGTGGGCGCTGGTGATGTTTGTCATTCGCCTGCTCCCGCGCTTCGTCATGCGCCGCATCGGATTCTGAAGGGCGACGAGGACCGCCGCTCGGCCGGTCAGGAATGGTCAGGCCACGTTGCTGGTCGATGACATCGCTGTGAGCTGGTCCCGAACCTGGGCGGCCAGGGCGAAGGACCGAAGGCGCGCCTGGTGGTCGTGGATGTGTGAGGCGAGGATCAGCTCATCAGCCTGGGTGCGCGCCATGAATCGTTCAAGCCCTCGCCGCACTGTTGTCGGGCTGCCGATGAAGGCGCAGGACAGCGTCTCATCCAGGGCGGCGCGCTCGTGCGGCAAGAGTTGCTGTTCGAAATCATCGACGGGCGGGGGCAGGGGACCAGGACGCCCGCGGCGGAGTTGCACGAATACCTGCCGCAGCGAGGTGGCCAGGCGCTGTGCCTCGGCATCGGTATCGGCGGCGATCACGTTCACGCCCAGCATGACGTAGGGGCGGTCGAGTTGCTCCGACGGTCGGAACAGACTGCGGTACAGCTCGATGGCGTGCATGAGCTGCGCGGGGGCGAAGTGCGACGCGAACGCGAACGGCAGCCCCAGCATGGCCGCCAGTCTCCCGCCAAACAGGCTGGAGCCGAGGATCCAGACGGGCACCTTGGTCCCCGCGCCCGGAACTGCCTGCACCGTTCGGGCGGGTAGCGCCGGCAGCGATGGCAGCGTCGGCAGCGTCGGCAGCGTCGGCAGCGTCGGATGGTCCGGTCCGAGGTAGCCGATCAGCTCCGTCACATCATCGGGGAAGGTATCCACGCTACCAGCCAGGTTGCGGCGTAGGGCCCGCGCGGTGAGCGGATCGGTGCCGGGCGCGCGACCGACTCCCAGATCGATGCGCCCCGGGAACAGGCAGGCCAGGGTGCCGAACTGCTCGGCGATCACCAGCGGCGCGTGATTGGGAAGCATGATGCCGCCGGCGCCGACGCGGATGCTGGAGGTTCCAGCGGCCACGTGAGCAATGACGATGGATGTGGCGGCGCTGGCCACCCCCGACATGCCGTGATGTTCGGCGAACCAGATCCGGCGGTAACCCAGACTCTCGCCGTGACGTCCCAGGGACAGAGTGTTGCGCAGCGCCTGCGCGGCGTCGCCCCCCTGAACGATGGGGGCCAGATCGAGGATGGAGAACGGGATCATGTCTCAAACATACGGGGCAACCGGCGACTCGACCACCCGCTGTCGGACATCGTGGTCTTGCCGTATCAGCGCGTGCCCACGCCCAGCATCGCTGTCAACGACATCTGCTGCGGCTCCGGGCCCAGGGCGTCGGTGAGGCGTTTCATGATTCGTTGTGAGAAGGCGGCGAAGGCTTCCTCGCCCATACGCCGTCGCATCAGCACGGCGGGAGCGCCCCCGCGCGAGAAGGAGCGCCAGAGCTCAGCTGGTGTCACCGTTCCGGGCGTTACCTGGTGTTCATGGACCTCGATGTCACGGAAGCCGGCGGCGCCAAGCTCGCGGCGAATGTCCGCCTCTGTCCCCAGCGCCGGCGGCGCATCCCCGATGCCGGAACCCGGGAGCTCTGCCTTCATGGCCCCGAAGAGGGCGCCGAACATGGGGATCCGGTCCGACGGTGGCCAGCTGGCCACCAGGGCGCGTTTGCCGGGGCGCAGGACCCGCAACAATTCGCGCAGCCCCCGGGCGCGGTCGGGGAAGAAGATCAATCCGAACATCGAATAGGCGGCGTCGAAGCTGTGGTCGGGAAAGGGGAGGGCCTGGCCGTCGGCGACCTGCGCGGTCACGTTGGTGATCTTCGCGGTCGCCGCCCGCTCGCGCAGCTGAGCCAGCATCCCCGGGGCGAAATCGACGGCGTCGACATGCGCGGCGGTGAGCGCCGCCTGCAGGCTCAGTGATCCCGGCCCGGCGGCGACATCGATCACCCGCCCCCGCGCCGGCACCAGACGCAGGGCTTCGCGCGCAAACGCCTCGAACGAAGAAAGATTCTCCGCCACGTATCCGGCAGCGACCAGGTCCCAGGGGTCGGGCGTACCGAGAGGAGACGGCGAGGGCGACGACGACGACGACGGCGACGGCGACTGCGACGATGTGGTCATCGCCGCAGTCTACTCCGGGAGTGGGAGGCGGTTACCTACTTGGCGCCGATCAGGGAGGCCACGGCGGGCTTGGCCTGCGCCACCACGCCTTCGATCTGCGCCGCGGTGAGCCCAAGCTCCAGCAGGACCGGCTGTTCCCCGGCCGGCAGCGTCGGCGGCGTGGCGGCGGGCAAGACGTAATCACAGAGCACGTCGCTGGCGGCAACCAGATGCGCCGCCAGGTGGTTCTTGCCACCGCTGCGGTAATCGTGGTGGAACTGGGCGGCGTCAATGACGCCCGTGGGGAGCTTCCAGGACCGGCACAGGGTCGAGCCCACCGCGGTGTGATGGGCGCTGATTCTTTCGCGCACCAGCTCGGCCTCCGCGTGATTCTCCCAGGTGGCCGCGGTGACCAGCCCCTCCAGGGCACAGCGTTCCAGCAAGACCAGCTCGCCGATGTCGTGCAGCAGGCCGGCCAGGAACCCGTACTCGGATTCGGCGCGCACCGATTTGGCCAGCAGCCGCGCCGTCGAGGCGGACGCCAGCATCCGCCGGCGAAAAGCGTCGACCTGACGTTCGAAGCCGCGCACGCGGAACATGGTGGAGTTCGCCACCACCATCACCACCACGTCGCGCACGGCGTCGAGTCCAATGCGCACCACGGCGTCACGTACGCTGAGGATGGGCATGCGCGGCGCGAACATCGCGGAGTTCGCGATCGACACCACCTGAGCGCTGATGAACGGGTCACGGGTCAGCGTGCGTTCCATCTTGGCGGCGTCGCCCCCGGCCCGGCCGCACATCTCCAGCACCTCCGCAGCGACGTCGGGCAGCGATCGCCGCAGGGCCCCGTGGTCCTTGACCAGGTCATCGACCAGATGATCCACGCGAAACGCCACCGTTTGCGAGGCGGGGATCATCATCGTCACGCGGCCCATACCCATTGATGTGGCCCGCGGCGCAGACTGCGGGTCTGGCGTCGAGGCTGCCGCATTCATGACGCCAGTTTTGCGGCCTGTCACGTCCATAGCCATCTCGCCCCGTGACTCGACAGGTTGCCCGCCGAACCTGAGCAACGCCGCGGAAGAGACGTCGCCTCGCTCTCCGCGCCGTCAACGACCTGACGCGCACGGCGTCGCCGTCATCGACGTGACGCTCCCGCGCCGCTGCCCGCGGCCTGAGCCTCGCCGCGGCGCGGGCAGAGCGTGATCGCGACAGCGGTACGGCCCTTGCTTTGGTCGCATGCGGAGGCAATCGATGGCCGCAGATGAAGACAACGTTCCCGAGGCACCCGCTCCCAAGAGCGCCAGCAACAAGATCCTTCCCATCATCTTGGTGGTGAACACATTGTTGATGACCGGTGTACTCATTTTCGTGATGAAGCGTCCGTCCGCTCAGGCGGCCGGTGGGGGAAAGGAGCACGCCGCCGAGGGCAAGGAGCACGAGGAGCCCGCCAAGAAGGAAGGGGGAGAGGGGCACGGCGAATCCGGCGAGCACGGCGCCGCGGCTCCCGGGGACGGGCCGGGTCCCAGCATGCGGCTCGACAACTTCATCGTGCAGGTGCGCGCCCCGGAAGGTGATCGCTACGCACACATGACCCTGGAGGTGGAGATCGGCACCGAGGCCGACAAGAAGGCCTTCGAGTCGCGAATGCCGCGCATCCGCGACGGCGTGATCGGCTATCTGGCGGATCGCAACGAAGACGAGCTGCGGGGCAGCGAGGGCCTGACTCAGATGAAGGAAGCGCTGGTCAAGAAGCTCGACGAGATCGTCCCCGGACATCGGGTCCACGGTCTGTTCATCACCGAATTCATCATTCAGTAGTCAGTCGTCCCACGAAGCGGAGCCCGGCCATGTCTTCTCCCCTCGATCAAAGTGAAGTCGATGCCTTGATGGCCGCCATCCAGGATGGTCGAGTCGCCGGCGACGCCGGCAAGGACGCCGACGCCCCGGTGGTGCCCTACGACCTCACCAGTCAGGATCGCATCATCCGCGGTCAGATGCCCACCCTCGACTCCATCAACGAGCGCGTGGCATCTACCTTTGGTTCAAACCTGGCCGGCCGCACCCGCCTCGACGTGCGGGTCTCGTCCGCTCCCTCCACGCTGATGAAGTTCGTGGATGTGGGCGCGATGTTTGCGCCGCCCACCACGGTGTGGGTGGTGAACCTCGGCCCCGGGCACGGCCTGGGGGTGTTGCTGCTCGACGGTCCGCTTGGTCGCGCCCTGCTGTCGGGCGCCCTGGGGGACCGCAAGGGGCGGGTGGACGCAGGACCCGCCGCCGAAGCTCGCCTGGACCTGACCAGCGTCGAACGCATGGTGCTGAAGCACCTCCTGGGGATGTTCACAGAAGCGATGGCGGGCGCCTGGGTGGAGATCATCTCCTTCAAGCCCGAGGTGCTGCGGTGCGAATCGGATCCCCGCATGGCCATGGTGGCTCCCCCCTCTGACCTGGCCATCCTGTGTAGCTACGAGCTGGCGGGCGCGGTGTCGGGACGCCTGCAGATCGCCATCCCCTACGCGACCGTCGAGCCGGTCAAGAAGATGCTCACCTCGCCGCCCCGTCCCGGCAGCAGCGTGGACGCACGGTTCTCGGCCGCCCTGGCGCAAGATCTGGAGAACGTCCCCGTCGAGGTCAGGGTGGAGATGGGGCGGACCAGCCTCAGCTTTTCCAAGCTGCTGGACCTGAAGGTGGGAGATCTGCTGGTGCTGGAGGGGAGCGAGTCGTCCCCGCTCCCGGTGTACGTCCAGGGCCGGCGCAAGCTGAGCGGGTCCCCCCGGGTGGCGGGCGGAAGTCTGGCCGTGGTGCTGGACCAGGGTTTCTCGGCCGCGCGGTCGGGCCGTTCATTTTCCAATTCGTCGTCTCATCAGTGATCAAGAAGGAGCTTTGAATCATGTCCACGGAAAGCAACGATTCGCCAGCGCCCGGTGAAAGGCGTCTGGATCTGCTGTTGGACGTCCCCCTCGACCTGTCGGTGGAGCTGGGACGGACACGCATGACCATCCAGGATCTGCTGGGTCTGGGGCCCGGGTCGGTCATCGAGCTCGACAAGATCGCGGGAGAGGCGCTGGACATCCTGGTGAACGACCGCCTGGTGGCCCGCGGCGAAGCCGTGGTGGTGAACGACAAGTTCGGTGTGCGCATCACCGACATCGTCAGCCAGTCAGAGCGCGTCGCCCGTCTTCGTTAGTTCTGAGTAGTTGCCACTGGGAAGGAAACGGAAGGAAACCGCATCATGATCTCCAGCCTGATTCTGCTGTCCGTCGCGGGGGTGTTCGCCACGCCGGTCTTCATCTCGGACGTGAAAGCGTCGCGAGAGGCGGGCCACCTCCGGGTGGAGGTGCGCGCCGACGGTGGTATCGATCCCGAGGGGGCCCGCACCGTCATCGATGATGGCCGGCTGGTCATATATCTCGGGGGCGCGCGGGTGCGCGCTGATAACCGGTCGTGGGAGCTGCAGGATGGGGCGGGGGAGATCCGGGCGCACCGCCACAAGAAGGAAACGGAGCTGGTAGTGCCTCTGACCGGAAACGGATGCGCTGGCCCCGTAGAGCTGACCGGCTCGGACACCGGCATCACTGCCCTGGTCGGCTGCGAGGGCAGCGTGAATGCGAAGATTCCGTCGGCAGCAAAGACCGAGACGACGCCCGTGACCGCGGTGAAGCGGACAGGGGCGCAATCGCCGCCCGTCGAGAAGCGAGAACCAGACTCCGTCAAGATAGCAGCCAGCGCACCACCCAAAGAGCTAACTCTTAAAGCATTGGTTGAGCTTCCGGACGAGGACGCGCCGGCGGTGGCACCGACGTTGAGCGCGACGGCCCCCAAAGAGGCGACTGTGCCGGCAGCTGTGCCGGCCAAGGCACCGGTTCGCGCCGAGGCTTCCCGAGGCGAGCCGATCATCGATCGCGTCGCGGCGGCCATGCCTGTCGCGGTCGCGGCGCCCGTTCGGGTGGTCGCGCCTCTGGATCACGAATCCAAGGTCGCGCCGGCGGCCGGACCAGTCGCGTTGGTCGTCCCCGCGGTGGAGAACGCACTTCCTGGCAGCGGCGTGGTTCCCGCCGCCGCCAGCGCCGGCACCTTCCGTTCGGTTTTGTTCCCCGCGCTGCTCCTTGGCGCCCTGGCGGTCGCCGCCTACCTGGTGGCACGGCGACGCCGCGGGACGATTCACCGCCACATCGAGATTCTAGAAACGGCCAGCCTGGGTCCGAAGCGATCGCTGGTGGTGGCGCGCATCGGTGATGACACGTTTGTGCTGGGTTCCAGCGAGGCGGGCATCACCCTGTTGCGTGGGTCTCCATCGGCGCTGCCGCCCGCCCTGGCCGCCGAGCTGGTGACGCAGGTGGGTCCGTCCCTGGTGCCGGCTGCGGCGTCGACTGCGCCGGCGCTCTCCAAGGCATCCGGTGTTGGCCCTGACGCTTTCCGCGGTGTGGAGACCGATCAGCCCATCGAGGAGGCTTTGGCCGACATTCCGGAGCCTGATGGCTTCCGCGGCGGGCAGGCCCGCCCTGGCTTTCGAGCCATCGAAGGCGGTCTGGCGGGACTATTCGGAAAGCGTGGAGGGAACTTCCAGCGGGAGGTCGCCACGCCGCCGGTGTTCGATGATTTGCTGGAAGACAGCATCGAAGATCAGGAGCTGCGTCGAAAGCTGGCCGCCGGGTTGTCGTCGAGGGTGCGGTGACGCTGGCGGCGCTGGCGGTGACCGCCAGCGGCGGCGGCGGGCTGGCCAGCGCGGCACAGGCGGGCGCGGAGATGGCCATGGGGGCGGCGGGCGGCTCCAGCGCGGTCAAGGTGTTCTTGCTGGTGACGGCGCTGTCGTTCGCGTCGGCCTTGATCCTGTCGCTCACCTCCTTCACCCGCATCATCATCGTGCTGTCATTCCTGCGCCAGGCGCTCGGCACACCGCAATTGCCGCCGAACCCGGTGCTGATGGGGTTGGCGCTGTTTCTCACCATGTTCATCATGGCGCCCACCGCCACCAAGATTCATCACGACGCGCTTGGCCCCTACATGGACGACAAGATCACCGCCACCGAGGCGCTGGACCGTGGCGAAGGGCCCCTGCGCGCCTGGATGCTGAAGCAGACTCAGGAGGAGGACATCCGTCTGTTCTTCGAGATCTCCGGCCAGGTGCGTCCGGCCCGGGGTGAGGCCTTGCCCATGACCGTGGTCATTCCCGCCTTCATGGTGAGCGAGCTGGGCACGTCGTTTCGCATGGGCCTGTTCGTGTTCATCCCCATGCTGTTGATCGATATCCTGATCGCCGCGGTGTTGATGTCGCTGGGCATGATGATGGTGCCGCCGCAGCTCATCGCCCTGCCGGTGAAGATCGGGGTGTTTCTGCTGGCGGGCGGCTGGCACCTGGTGGTCTCTTCGTTGGTGCGGAGCTTCTGATGGGCGATCTGCCGGCTGGGCTGACCCGCGAGGCGATGATGCTGATGGCCACGACGGCCGGCCCGATGATCGGCGGGTTGCTGGTGGTCGGCCTGGTGGTGGGCGTCTTCCAGGCAGCCACCCAGATCAACGATCCCGCTGTCGGATTCCTCCCCCGCTTCGCCGCCGCCCTCCTCACCGTCTGGATCTTCGGCGGCTGGCTCATGGAACGCTACGCCACCTTCTTCACCACCAGCCTCACGCGCATGTCGCAACACTGAGCGCGGGGGGCCTCGGAGGCCCCCCACGTGCCCGAGCGCGGGGGGCCGCGGAGGCCCCCACGTGCCCCCCGACGGAGTGTGCTGAGGTGTGCCGGCGCGGCAAAGCCGCGCCTCCCCGTGCTTGACCCGCTCCCTGCGGTCGCTCTGGCGTTGCGGCAAAAATAGCCCTGCAACGAGGTGAGGTTTCGATAGAGATGGGGAGGCGCACTTCCCATTCTTTCCCCCTCGCCCACGCAGTGGGAGAGGGTCGGGGTGAGGGTCCCCCGTTCGGCATGGCGCTCGCAGTGAAGACGAGGCGTGGGTCTTCCTGCCGGGTTTCTGACGCCGACTTTGTTTGGGTTTGTCATGGTGCTGTTTCGCGCCACGGCGCTCTGTTCCGTGGCGCCGCTGTTCGGGATGAAGGCGGTGCCGGCCCGGCTGCGGCTGGCGCTGTCGCTGGTGCTGGCCTACGCGGCTTACGCCGGCGCCGGCTTTCCCCTGTTCGTGGGCGGCAGCAGCGCGTTGGTGGCAGGCGCCATTGTCGAGACCATCATCGGTCTGTCGGCTGGCCTGGCGGCGCGGTTCGCCCTGGACGCCGCCACGGCCGCCGGTCACATGATCGCCAGCAGCATCGGACTGTCGTTCGGCGCCTCCCTGGATCCCTTGCACGGCACGGAATCCACTTCCATCGCCGAGTTTCTTTCCATGATCAGCCTGGCGGCCATGCTCATGAGCGGGGTTCACCGCGAGCTGGTGGCGTGGCTCTGCCGATCGGTCATCAGCATGCCGCCCGGTGCCGCCGTGCAGGTGGCCCCGCTGGCCAGTGTGGTGGTCACCCAGGCGCTGGCCGCCGTGGTCTTGGCGGTGCGGATGGCCTTTCCCGTGATGGCCGCCGTCACCTTCGGCCACGTGGCCTTTGGCGTGATCGGGCGGACAGCGCCTCAGCTCAACATCAGCAGCGTCGGATTCTCCGTCACCATTCTGGCTGGTGGAGGGGCGCTCTACATGACGGCTCCCATCATCGCGGAGATGGCTTCACGCGCCGTGCACCAGGCACTGGGTGGGGGGAGCTGAACCGACATGGCCGAAGGAGAAACCCCGGAAGAAGATCGCACCGAAGCTGCCAGTCACAAGCGTCTGCAGAAGGCGCGAGAAGACGGAAATATCGCCGTCAGCCGCGAGTTCAACGCGGTGGCGGGCTTCGCGGTCGGCACCGCCGCCCTGATGTCGGTGGGTGGAGGCCTTCGTGATTCGCTGGTGCGGCTGGTCGTAGCCTCCACCGAAGGGCTGGGGGCCGGCGCGTCGGCCGCACCGCGCACCCTGGCACCCTTGGTGGGACGGCCTCTGCTCATTGCCGGCGTGGCCTGCGGAGCGGCCGCCATTGCCGGCGCGCTGGCCTTCGTTCCGCAAACCCGCGGCGGCTTCTGGATGAACCTGGCCATGCCGGATCTGAGCCGTGTGTTCAGTGGCGGCAAGCTGGGGAAGCTGTTCAGCAAGAATACCGCGCTCGATGTGGTGATATCGGCGGTCAAGGTGCTGACAGTGGCCTGGGCCTGCTGGTCGACCCTGCGCGACGACTTCCTGACGCTGCCGCGCCTGCTGTTCGCCCGTCCCGATGTCCAGGTGGCCATGTTGTTCTCCCCACTGGCGAAAGGGGCGGTCAAGGTTCTGACGATCATGGGGTTCTGGGCTGGCGTGGACCTTGCTCTGCAGCAGTTGCGCTACCGAAAGCGCATGCGAATGACCAAGGAAGAAGCCAAACGCGAATACAAGGAAGAGGACGGCGATCCCGTGATGAAGGGGCGCCGCCGCCGCAAGCATCGCGAGTTGGCCAAAGGACGCGCCGCCAAGGAAGTCCCCATCGCCGACGCCTTGATCGTCAACCCCACCCACATCGCCATCGCCATTCGCTACCGACCCGGAGAGCTTGCCGCCCCGCGCGTGACCGCGAAGGGCAAGGGGCAGTTGGCCGAGTACATGCGCGATCTCGCACGCGAGAATGGCGTTCCCATCGTGGAGAACATCCCCCTGGCCCGGCTGCTCTACAAGCGGGTGAAGGTGGGACGCGCCGTCCCCGCTGAAACCTACAAGGCCATCGCCGCCATCCTGGCCTACGTCTACCGGGTGACCGGGCGGACCGCCGGCAACGTCGCCTCCAGCGCGGTGGGTCGCTGATGGCCGCCATGACCGGCGGCGCCCCGGGCGGGCCCGTGGAAAAAAACGGCGCTCAGGCCATGCTGGCCGCGTCGGTCATCGGGGTGCTGTCGATCCTGATCTTGCCGTTGCCGCCGCTGGTTCTGGACATGTTGCTGGCGCTGAACGTCGGCGTGGCCGTGCTGATCCTGCTGGTGGGCCTGTCGCTGGAGCGGCCCCTCGATTTCTCGGTCTTCCCGTCGATGCTGCTCATCACCACGCTCTTCCGCCTGGGCCTGAACGTGGCCAGCACGCGGTTGATCCTGTTGCGGGGCGGCGAAGGGCCGGGCGCCGCCGGACATGTGATCGAGACCTTTGGGCGTTTCGCCGTCGGGGGCAGCCTGATCGTAGGAGCGGTGGTGTTCCTGATCTTGCTGGTGGTGAACTTCAGCGTCATCACCAAGGGCTCCAATCGCATCGCCGAGGTGGCGGCCCGCTTCACCTTGGATGCCTTGCCCGGCAAGCAGATGTCCATCGACGCCGATCTGGCGGCGGGCGCCATCGACGATCGCGGCGCCCGCGCGCGCCGTGCCGCCCTGGAGCAGGAGATCGAGTTCTTCGGAGCGATGGACGGCGCCAGCAAGTTTGTGCGCGGTGACGCCGTAGCCGGCCTGGTGATCACTGCCATCAACATCGTGGGCGGCCTGATCGCCGGCATTGCCCGCGACCACATGACCCTGGCGCAGGCCGCCGAGTCGTTCAGCATCATGACCATCGGCGACGGCCTGGTATCGCAGATCCCGGCGCTGTTGATTTCCACGGCCGCCGGTATGGTGGTGACGCGGGCCGGAGCCGGCTCCAACCTGGGCAAGTCCATCGGTCACCAGCTGCTGGGCAAGTCTCGGGTGATGGTCTACGCGGCGGCGGTGCTGAGCATTCTGGCGCTGTTGCCGGGAATGCCCACGTTACCTTTCGCGGTGCTCGCACTGGCGGCCTTCGCGCTGTCCCGTCGCAAGGCCCCCACCGGCGCGCCCACCCAGGCCGCCGCCGACGAGGCCGCCGACGCCAAGAACAAGCCCGAGCGTATCCAGGACCTGATCGCGCTCGACACGGTGGAGATGGAGGTGGGTCACGGCCTGCTCAAGCTCATCGATCTCGACAAGGGCGGCGAGCTCCCCGGCAGGATCACCAACCTGCGCAAGCAGGTGGCCTCTGACCTGGGCCTGGTGCTGCCGCCCGTGCACCTGCGCGACAACCTGCGCCTGGATACCAACGAATACCGCATCCGTCTGCGCGGCGTGGAGATCGCGCGCGGCAACTCCTACGCCGACCGGTTCATGGTGCTGGAGCCTTCGGGCGGACGACCGACGCTGCCGGGCGCCGACGCCATCATGGCCAAGGAGCCGGCATTCGGGCTGGAGGCGCTCTGGATCACGGCCGCAGATCGGGCCCGGGCCGAGGCCGGTGGCATGACCGTTGTGGATCCCGCGTCGGTGATGACCACGCACCTCAGCGAGGTGATCCGCCGCAACATTCACGAGCTGGTGGGACGCCAGGAGGTCCAGGAGTTGCTGGCCGCTCTGGGCAAGGAGGCGCCCAAGCTGGTGGAGGATGTGGTGCCGGGCACCGTCACGCTGGGCGAGCTGGTGCGGGTGGTACGCGGCATCTTGCGCGAAGGCCTCTCCATCCGCGATCTGCGCACCATCCTGGAGGCCATCGCCGATGGCGCCTCGCGCAGCAAGGACACCGCGTTCCTGGTCGAGCAGGTGCGGCGGCGCCTGTTCCGCCAGATCACGGCCAAGGTGGTGGACGCTGGTGGTGTGGTCAAGGCCATCACCTTGGACCGCATGACCGAAGAGGTGCTGCGCCGCGGGCTGGGGCAGGCCGATGGGGAGGCCGTACTGGCGCCGGAGATCGACACCGCCCGCCGCCTGGTGGGTGCCCTGGAAACCCGCGCGGCGCGTTTCGCCGCCGACGGAAACCCCACCGTGATCATCGCGCCGCCCGATCTGCGGCGTCCCCTGTTCGATTTCGCTAGCCGTTTTGTACCGGACCTCTGGGTGGTGACCGCGCGCGAGCTGGTCGCGGGCACCCAGGTGGATCCGGTCGCCACCATCGATTTGCAACACGCGCCCCTGGGACGGGCCGCGTAATCCAAGGAGCCACGACCCATGAACGCATATTCCTCCTCGCCCAGTTCTTCACCTTCACCGCTCATTCGCACCTTCCGGGCCCGAGACGCCCGGGCGGCGCTCACCGCCGTGAAGGAGGCGTTCGGCGCCGACGCGGTGATCATCGAGACCAAGCAGATCGGCGGCGGGCTCTTCGGCCGCGCGCAGATCGAGGTCACTGCCGCTTCAGGCGCGCCCGGCGATGCGCCCGGCGGCCGGCGAGGGGGCGAGGGCCAATCGACCTCGGCCGATCGCGACGCGCGCATGGAGAACGACATGGCGGCGCTGCGGCGGGTGATGGATGATGTGCGACGCAGTCTGACCCAGGGCCACCGCCCGGCCGGTAGAAGCACCGGCGAAGGAGGCACGTCAGGGCCGGACGGCGAGCTGGAGCTCAGCGCGGAGGCACGCCGCGTCTTTCGCCACCTGCTGGAACGAGGAATGGAGGCCGGGCAGGCACGCGCCTACCTTGACGACGCCCTGGCCAGTGGCGCTGAACGGGCGACCGAGCTGTTCCCCTGGATCGTCTCCGGCGTGCGCAAGCAGCTGATGGCGGCGTCCGCGCCCTGGAGTGCCGACGCGCGTCGAACCATCGCCTTGGTGGGCCCCACGGGAGTGGGAAAGACCACCGCTATCGCGAAGATAGCGGCGCGTGCCTTGCTGGAGACCAGATTCAAGATCGGCCTGATTACGGTCGATACGTACCGGGTGGGTGCAAGTGACCAGCTCGCCAGGTACGGGAAGATCATGGGCGTCCCCACGTTCGTGGCGCGGGATCGCGCGGCGCTCGCCGCCGCGGTGGACAGCACGCGCGACGCCGACCTGGTGCTGATCGACACCGCCGGCCGCTCTGATGCGGAGTCGCTGCTGGCGCAGATGGAGCTGGTCAAGAGCGCCCCCAACGTGCAGCTGCACCTGGTGATGTCGGTGGCCACCGGTCCGCGCGAGCTGGCCGCGGTGGCGCGCCGCTACAAGAATTTTGGCGCCGAGCGCCTGATCTTCACCAAGCTGGACGAGGCCGACGGCCCCGCCGGCGCCCTGGCCGCGACCGCCGTGATTGGCCGCCCCATTTCCTGTATCTGCGACGGACAGCGGGTCCCGGAGGACATCCACCCCGTCACCGACGCCAGCCTGGTGGAACGGTTCCTGGCGCCCCCGGCCGCCTTCACTGCTCAGGTGCGCCCCGCCTGGCCGCGCGCCACCGAGCGGGAATCTCTGTCGAACAGCCTCGGCACCAGCAAGGAGCAGCTTCGTGGATCAGGCCGATAGCCTTCGCCAGCTGGCCGCCACGGGCAAGATCGCCAAGGCGCCCCTGCGGGTTTACGCCGTGTGCAGTGGCAAGGGCGGGGTGGGGAAGACCAACATCACCGCCAATCTGGCCATGGTGGCGGCGCGCGCCGGCAAGCGTGTCCTGATCATCGACGCCGATCTCGGCCTGGCGAACGTGGAGATCGTGCTGGGCTTGAAGCCCCGCTATCACCTGGGTGATCTGCTGGACAAGGGACTGACCGTCAGCGATGTGCTGGTGGAGGGACCTCATGGGGTGAAGTTGCTGGCTGCCGGCTCAGGCGTGCGGTCGCTGACCAACCTGACGGATGAACAGAAGATGCAGTTCATTCAGGCGCTGGACCCCGTCGAGGAGATGTTCGACCTGGTGTTGATCGATTCTGGCGCGGGGATCGGTGACAACGTCCTGTTCTTTGTAGGTGCGGCCCAGGAAGCCATCCTGGTGGTCAGCCCGGAGCCCACCTCGCTGGTTGATGCTTACGCCACGGTGAAGGTGCTGTCCCAGCAGGCGGGGGTGCGCACTTTCAACGTCATCGTCAATCCTGTGGTGGACGAGCTGGCGGCGCGCGGGATCTTTCACAAGCTGACCGCGGTGACCGGAAAATTCCTGGAGGCGCGGGTCCGCCACCTCGGGTACATCCCGCGCGACGAGAACCTGCACCGCGCCATCATGGCCCAGCGGCCCGTGTGCGAGATGTTTCCCTCTTCGCCCTCGGCGCGCGCCATCGTCAGCATTGGCGAACGGCTGCTGGCCGACAACCAGCCGGCTGTCGCCGGCGCGGCCGCGGCGGCCCCCTCCGTGCCGGCGATGGACGGCGGCCTGAAGTTCATGTGGCAGCGGCTGTTCCGCGA
>JBDSME010000123.1:0-3998 GCA_039916065.1 Polyangia bacterium | reverse complement strand
GGCCAGGGTGTCCGCTTCCAGGGTGTCGCCGATGCGAATGCCCGCCAGCGACCGCACTGTGTCCTCGCCGGTGCGCAAATTCCCGGCGATCCGCACGTCCACCACGCGCTCGCCGACGGCGAACGCGTGGTTCGCCGCAAGCATGACCCCGAGGCAAACGAGCAATGCCGCCAGCCCCGACCGGCGCGGTGGTCCTCCCAGGAACGGCAGCATCATCGGTGAATCCTAGCATCGAGCCCCGCCGTGGCGAAGCTTCCTGGGCGGAAGCAGCCAGCAGCAGCGCCCGATGTGACCAGCGTGATGGCAGCAACGAGGTCGGGAACGTGGTCGGCAACGTGGTCGGCAACGTGGGGAGGCACGATCCGAGAGCGGGGACCGCGGCCGATGCCCCGATCCGCGGGGGGATTCTTCGCCAGGGATGCACGATCCCTGCTACCTTTGTCGCGCCGAATGCCGAACCAGTTAGATAGTTCCGACGGAGCCGACCCCGGCGCGCGGCCCAAGGGCAGCGGGAGTAATGATGAATGAAGGCGGGACCGGCGACCGTCACGCCGGCGGCGCCCTGATCCGCCTCGTCAGCGGTAACCCCCGTGTCGTCTTGGCGGTGGTCGCGCTCCTGACGACCGCCGCCCTGGCTCTGTCATCGAGACTGGAACTGCACACCGCCTTCTCGGAGTTGTTGCCCAGCAATGATCCCGGGGTGGTGGCGCTGAACCGCACCCAGAAACGCCTGGGGGACATGTCGCTGCTGCTGGTGGGCATCCATTCGCCCGATCCCGCGGCCAACGAACGATATGCCGAATCCCTCACCCGCCGCCTGCGTGCGCAGCCCAACCACGTCGCCGACCTGGCCGCCTACAACATCCGCGATGTGCGCGACTTCTTCGATCGCAACAAGTGGCTGTACGTCAAGGAGCCGGATTTGGAGGACGTCCGCGATCGCCTGCGCAAGGAGATCAGCAAGCGGAAGAATCCGCTGTTCGTCGATCTGAGCGGCGACGACGAGCCGATCGACCAGATGCAAAAACGCATCGCCGGGCAAGAACGGCTGGATAGCCGCTTCCCGGACGGCCTTTTTGCGACCCCGGACAAGAAATACCTGTGGGTGGCCGCCCTCCCTCCCGGGGGGCTCTTCGTCGAACACGCCGGAGAAGGCTTGTGGGCAGCCGTCAACCGCCTCATCGCCGAGGACCCCCCCAGCCGTTATCACCCGGAGATGCGCGTCCAGCCAAGCGGGCCGGTGGCGACGGCCATCGCCAGCCGCAACGCCGTGGAACGAGACATCCTGTCGGTGACCATCACCTGCCTGCTTGTGGTGGCGCTGTCCATTGGACTTTACTTCAGACGCTTGCGGTCCATTCCGCTCATCGGCATCCCCGCCATCTCCGGCGCCGTCATGGCCTTCGCCGTGGCGGAGCTGAGCTTCGGATATCTTAATTCGTCCACCGCCTTTCTGGGATCGATCATCGTTGGCAACGGCATCAACTACGCCATCGTTTTGATGTCACGCTATGACGAAGAGCGGGCGCGCGGACTGGACGCCAACCGCGCCATCTCGGCGGCCATCGTCGGCACCTGGCGCGCCACCTCGGTGGCGGCGCTGTGCGCATCGGCCGCCTATGCCTCGCTGACCGTCACCAGCTTCAGGGGGTTCTCGCAGTTCGGCGTGATGGGCGCCGTGGGTGCGGTCTTCTGCTGGCTGGCCACCTACACCGTGCTGCCAGCCATGCTGGTGCTGCTGGATCGCGCCAGGGCGGGGGCCAAGGTGAACCGCGGGCGGCCGCCCTTGCGATTGGACTGGCTCGGGCGGTTATTGGCGCGACACTTCCGCCCGCTGATGGCGGCGTTCACGCTGATGACGATTCTGGGGGCAGTGGGGGCCACGCACTTTCTCGAGGACCCCTTCGAATATGACTTCCGCAAGCTGAACGCCAAGCTCGACGCCACCGAGGAATCGAAGCAGTTCAACAAGCGCATGGATCAGCTCTTCGGGCGGTGGCCCTCACCGACGGTGATCCTGGCGGACGACCTGTCGGAGGTCGAAGCGGTGCGTGACACCATCCGGCGTCAGGATGAGGAGCGGGCCAAGATCAGCCGGCGCGGCCGGAACGTCATCGGGACCATGGCGACCATCTGGGACCTGCTGCCCGGCCCGCCCGAAGTCCAGCAGAGAAAGCTCGACCTGATCGGACAGATTCGCAAGCTGACCCACGACCCGGCTCTGGAACTGCTGAACGAAAAGGAGCGCGCGGATCTGGCCAAGATCGATCCGCCCGAGACCTTGCGCACGTTGGCGCCGCTGGACCTTCCTCCTATCGCCCGGCGGCCGTTCACCGAGGTGGACGGGAGCGTGGGTAAGGTGGTGCTGGTCTATCCCCCGGAACAGGGGCTCTCGGTGTGGAACGGCCGGGACCTGCTGGAGATCGCCGCCGTGCTGCAGTATCTGAAGCTGCCTTCGGGCAAAGTGCTGGAAACCTCGGGGTCCGCGGTGGTCTTCGGGGCCATGATCCGGTCGGTGCTACACGACGGCCCCATTGCCACCCTGGCTTCGCTGCTGGCCGTACTGGTAATCATCATGCTCATCATCCGCCCGGTGCGCATCGGCCTGATGGCGGTGACGACCCTGCTGGCGGGCGTGCTCTGGATGGTGGGGGCCGCGGGGTGGTCGGGCGTTCGGGTGACCTTCCTCAACTTCATCGCCCTGCCCATCACCTTCGGAATCGGCGCCGAATACGCCCTGAACGTGGTCACCCGGTACCGGGAAGACAAGGAGATTCTGAAGGCGGTGACCTCGACCGGCGCGGCGGTCGCGCTCTGTTCGTGGACCACCATCGTAGGTTACGGATCGCTGTTGGCGGCGCGAAACCAGGCACTGCAAGGCTTCGGGTCGATGGCCATTCTGGGCGAGGCCGCCTGCCTGATGGGCGCCATCACCGCGCTGCCGTCGGCGGTCCTGTGGTGGCAGGCGCGGCGGGCTCGAGCCGCATCGTCGGGCGGTTGACCCGAGCTTTTCAGGGTCCCGATCGACGACGTAAGCGTGCCGGAGGGATATCGACGTCGCTGCGCTCGCTGGGCCGCCCCCGGGCGTAGGAACCGAACAGCCAGGCGCGTCCACAAAGGCCTTCTCGGCGGGCCCGTTCGATCGCCGCTCGCACGATAGGTTCCGCTTCCGCATCTTCGCGCGCCGCCTGGTCGGCGAAGTTTCGGCTCAGGGCGCTGCCGTCGGTGCTCCTGTGGCGGCAGGCGCAGCGGGCTCGAGCCGCAACGTGGGGCCCGGCAGCAGCCGCGGCTGGGCCCTCGGATCGGTCGTCCCGGCGGTAGGCGCCGCCGGCGCGGGCGGCGAATTCCCGGCGCCTTCGCGCGCCCCCCACTTCGAGCGCAACACCCCCACGGTGGAGATGATCAGGAACAGGCCCATGCCGACCCACACCAGTCCAAAGGTGAAGTGGCGGCGCCGGGCACGGGTGCGCGCCGGATCGTCGTCGTTGATCTCGCGGTCAGGATTTCGCCGCCCCAGGGTCAAGGCGCGCACAGTGCCGCCGACGACCAGGGCCGCACCAACGATGTAGAAGATCAGCGGGGGAATCACGATATTCATGGGTTTTGCACTTACGACTAGCTGGCGACTTCGATGGCCTTCATTTCGCGAATGACAGTGACCCGGATCTGTCCGGGGAAGGTCATCTCCTCGGAGATCTTGCGTGCGATCTGCGATGACATCTCGATGGCGGCCCGGTCGTCGATCTTGCCCTCGGCGACGTAGATGCGCACTTCACGTCCTCCTTGCACCGCATAGGCTTCCTCCACGCCACGGAAACCGCGCGTGATCCGCTCCAGATCGTCCAGCCGCGCCACGTAATTGTCCTCCATCTGGCGGCGGGCGCCGGGACGCGCGCCGGACATCGCATCGGCGGCGGCCACCAGGTAGGCGTAGGGGCTGGAGAATGGCTCGTCGGTGTGGTGGGCACCGATGGCATTGGCGACGATCTCGCTCTCTC
>JBDSME010000122.1:0-6460 GCA_039916065.1 Polyangia bacterium | reverse complement strand
TGCGGGTGATCGCGCGCATGCAGTCCAGCTCGCTCCGCATGTCCCGCATGATCGAGCAAATTCTGGATCTGACGCGAAGCCGTCTGGCGGACGGCCTCCAGCTGCGACCCGAGCCAACCGACCTCCGCGAGACGATCACGGGCATCGTCGAGGAGCTGCGGACCGCCTATCCCGGCCAGGAGATCGTCGTTCAGTGTCCGGCCGTGATTGGAAACTGGGACCGGGATCGCCTGGAGCAGGTGTTCTCCAACCTCATCGGCAACGCCGTGATCTACGGGGACGCCACCAGGCCGGTCACGGTCGTCGTTCGCCAGGAAGACGCCTTGGTGGCGGTCGACATCCACAATGACGGAGAGCCGATCTCGGAGGAGCTGCAACTGGTGCTCTTCAATCCTTTCCGCCGGGGAGAGCGGGACAGCCGCACGGCCAAGACGGCCGGCCTGGGCCTCGGGCTTTACATCTCGAACGAGATTGTTCGGGCGCACGGCGGGGGACTCGCACTACGTTCCAACGCGGCCGAAGGGACCACTTTCCGCGTCACTCTGACCGTCGCACCACCGACGCCCCGGACTGAGGTCAAACCATGAAACACACGGTGTTGGTCGTAGAGGATGAGGAGGACCTGCGCGCCATGATGCGTGACGCGCTCGAGATGAATGGGTTTCACGTGGCCACCGCCAGCGACGGTCAAGACGCGCTCGAGAAGATCGACACCATCGAGCACCTGTGCCTGGTGATACTCGACCTCTTGATGCCCCGCATGAACGGATGGGAGTTCTTCGCCAAACTCCGCGAGCGTCCGGACCTGGCCGCCGTTCCGGTGGTGGTTCACTCGTCGGCCCCCGCGTCGGCGCCCGCGGGCGTCAACCGCGTGTTGCAGAAGCCGCTCATGTTCGACCGGCTCCTCGCGGTGGTGCGCGAATATTGCGCCCAGTGACTACCTTTCTCGTTGGACTCGTCACCTCGCCCCGCGAAGCGGGGAGAGGTCGACGGCCGCAGGCCGGCGGGTGAGGGGACGGCGCTGCGATCAGGCGTGCCCCCCTCACCTTTATCCACCTTTATCCTCTCCCCGCTTCCGCGGGCGAGGACAAACAGTTTCGGTATGGCGCCGGCCGGTTTCGCCAACGGCTCATCCGGCAACCGATTGAAGGCGCTGGGCGAGTGATAGCTGGCTAGGGCTAGGCGCGATACCAGGAGGCCGCCCCTGCGCCACTCTCAGCCGCCCAGCAGGCGTTCCACGAAGGTGTGAATATCCGCGGACGGGGTGCCGAGAAAAGCCCGTCCGATTTGCGCCGCCAGACGGGCCAGCGGCGGGCCACTGTCCGCCACCTGCTTCAGCGCCGCTACCGCCGCGGTGGACGTGGGGTTCGGGGTCGGCCCCCTCTGCGCCTGCAGCACCAGCGCCTCGAGCGCCACGAACCGGCGGGCGCTGTCCGCTTCGGCGCCGGACAGGGTGGCGGCCAGCCCGTCGGGAGTCATTCGCCGCGACCAGGCAGCCGCCAGCCCAGGAACCGCCGCGCTGGCGACGTCATACGACGGATCGTGAAGCGCCCGTTCCAGGACCGGCAACGCGGAGCCGGGATCGCGCTCGGCCAGGCGACCCAGGGCCTCGGCGGCGCTGGTGCGAACCGATTCGCTCCGCTGTTGCAAGGCCTCGCTCAGCAGGCGAGCCGCCGCCACGCCCTCACCGGACAGCTCGCCCAGGCCCCGGATGGCTGCCTGACGGGCGGCGTGATCGCCTCCGCGCAAGGCCGCCTCGTAGATGGGCAACACTTCCTTGGCGCCGCCATCGGTGGCAGCGGCCAAGATGCGCGTGGCGGCGCCCCGCACCAGGGGCGACCGATCGTCCACGGCCTCGCGCACCACATCCAGCGCGGGCGGGGTCAGCGCCCCCGCCGCTTGTACCGCCTGCAGCCTGACCGATTCATCTCCGTCGCTGGTCGCCTGCCGCAGCACCCCCGCCAGCCCATTTTTGGCGGCCGCGGTGACGACCAGTTGCCGTTCCGCCACATCATCCCGAGCCATGGCCGCGATCAGGGCCCGCTCCGCCTCCGCGCCGCGTTTCGATTCCGCGAATCCCGGACCGGCGGCGCCGCTTTCGCCGAACGAAGTCAGGCCCCGGGCGGCGGCGTCGCGGACCGCGCTGTCGCTGTCGTCGAGCAGCCGAAAAAGGGAACCCAGCGCGGCGTCGGGTGCGCGCGCCGCCAGCCGACCCAGCGACAGGGCGGCGGCGGCACGCACGGCCCCCGAGTCGGCGCTGGCCAGCTCGGCAGCCATCCTGGCTCCGCCCTGAGGATCGCCCGCCACCAGCTCGTCGAGACACGACGCTGCCGCCGCGCGCACGTCGCGCGCGGCGTCCCGTGCGGCGATACGCAGGTAGGGCGAGGCCGCCACGGCGTTCTTGCGCGCCAACACGCAGAATGCCGAGGCCACCGCCGCGCGGGTGGAAAGATCCGGATCCTTCAGGGCATTCGCCAGGGGCGGGAGCGCGGCCGCCGGTCGCGTCTCGCCAAGGCGTCCCAGCGCCTCCACGATTTGCCGGCGCACCGCTGGTCGCACCAGCACCACCGCTTTGCCCAGCATGGTCGCCACGGCGTAGGGGTTGATGGGTGCCAGCGCCAGCGCCGAATCGATCGCGGCGCGCTCCACCTCGGCGTTGGGATCCTTCAACGCCTTCTCCACCAGCGACAGACCGTCGCGCTTCAAGTAGGCGAAGGCGCGTGCTGCTTCGATGCGAACCTCGACCGAGGGATCGTAGACCAGTCCCTTCAGCGGCTTGGCGGCCAGATCGGGGCGGGTCACGGCGATGGCGCCCCACACCGCGGTGGCCGCGGCGCGCGAAGGCGGCGGCCCCTTCATCTCGGTGCGGGCGATCTCCTCGGCGCGCGTGGGATCGATCAGCCGCGCGTAAAGGGGCAGAGCCGCCGCGCGCAAGCGAGGGGACGAAGATTGTCCCACCGCCAGCTCCAGGGCCGGCTTCAGCGATTCCGGCGGCGCGCCCGCCTTGCGCAGGGCCAGCATTCCGGCCACGCGCGCCTCTTCTGGCGAGTTGGGATTCGCCACCAGGCGTTGCAAGACCGCGGCGCACGCGGCGGGCGCACGGTCGGCGATCCGCTCCAGCAACGGCAGTCCGTTGCGGCGCGCCGTTGCGTCGGCGCTCTCCAGCAGCCGTTCCGCCGCCGCGGCCGCCGCCTCGGGGTTGCGGGCCGCCAGCGCCAGCGTGGCTTCCTCGGCGGCGCGTCGCGAAACCGGATCGCGGTCCGCCAGCGCCACCGCCAGAATCTCCGAGGACTCACGGGGCGGCAGCGTCCCCACCTCCCGCAACACCGCCAGCCGTACGTCGGGAGACTTGTCCGCCAGGGCGTTGCGCAAGATGGCGGCGTGGGCTCCGTTACCCAGGCGCCGATCGATCGCCGCCGCCACCTCGACGCCGCGGCGACGGATCTCCGGCGCGGCATCTCCCAACGCGGCCGAGAGAATTTCTTCCTCTCCCGCGCGCCCGCGGCCGATTACCGCCAGCGCGTCCAGGGTTTCGCGCCGGGTGAGCGGTTCCGAAAAGGCGTGCTTCAGGGATGTCACGCCATCGGCATCGCCGATCAGAGCCTTGGCCACCCCCCGCGGCACGGGACGCAAGCCATTCACCACCTCGCGCAGCCAGCTGGGCACGCCCCCTGGCTGCGCTGGATCGACGGTTCCACCGGCCTGGCCGGTCGCGATGCGCGCCGTGGACGCGGGCACCAGCCCGGCCGCGGAAAATCCGGTGTCCGCGATGATGGGACCACCGTTCGCCCTGTTCGAGAAGAGGGAAGCCAGGCCCCCGCGCGGCCGGCCACTGCGCACCACCACCCGCGCGGCGGCTGTCGCGCGCGCCGTCCCGTCACCCCCCGGAGGATCGAACGCCAGGACGTATCCTTCTCGAGAGCCCACCACGAACGTGGCGCCAAGCGCGATCACCACACCCGCGATCACCGCGGCCTGGATCAAGTGACGCCTCAGGCTGTCCACGAACAGCGTCCGCTCCGGCGGTGATAGCGCGGGGCCTAGCGTGCGGTGTACCGCGAACAGGTCCCCCAGGGTCAGACGCCCCCCCGCCATCATGCGAGCGCGCATCCGCCGCCGAACGCTTTCGGTGCGTGCGCGGTCCTCGATGCCGAACGACTCGATTGAAGGGCGCAAGCCTGGATGCGCAAGCGCGAAGCGATCATCGTCGTTCCGGTTTGCTTGGCCCTCTGCTGGCGCTGGCGCTGGCGCTGGGGGGCCAGACTCTTGCTGCAGCAACCCGCGCTCGGAGAGCACGTGCACCGCTTCGGCCACGGCGGGGTGGGGCAGGTTGGTGCACTCCTCGATCTCGCCGAGCGACGCCGGTAACGCGCACGCCGCGACAGCCAGCAGCACGCGCCGGGTGCCGGGCGGCGCCCCCTTCAGGACCTGCTCGAAGAACATGGCACGCAGCGTGGCCACCCCTCCGCTCGACTGGTAGCGGCGGATGGAGCTGACCCGAAGATCGATCATGGCGCGCGCGCAAAGCTGCAGATCCAGAGGCAAGCACCGCTGGTCACGGCACAAGTCGGCGGCCATCAACGCCGGCAACCCCGCCTCCAGCAGGGTGCCGCCGAGAACGGCCGTTCGCTCCAGGATCTCGGCGACGGCGGCCTCGTCCAGCCGTTCCACCGTGTACCAGAATCCGCCCGACGCCCGGAAGGCAGGCGGCAGTAGCAGGCGGTCGAGGTGTGGGAAGGCCTCACGCTCGATGACCAGTACCAGGTGCACCTTGGGGCCGGCGCCCTCCACCACCCGGCTCACAAAGGCAGAAACCGCACTGGCGGCGCCCGGCCCCGCCTGGTCGGAGAGCGCGTGTTCCAGGTGATCCAGCACCAGCACCATGCCCGCGCGTGACTCGCGGGCCAGTCGGGCGACGTAGTCCGCGCTGCTCTCTCCGGTCGCCGGTGCGCTTCCCGCGGAGGCGTGCCCAGCGCGCAGTGCCTGCTCGTCCAGATCGTCCGGGCTCGCCAGGTACAGCACCGGGATGCCCCGCTTGCGCAGCGCGGGCGCCAGGCCGGCGCGAACCAGCGACGTCTTGCCCACGCCGCTTTCTCCCGTCACCGTCACGACGCGGCCATTCTGGCTGAGCACGCGCTCGAGCAGCGCCGCCAGCTCCACGGCACGACCGAACAAGATCTCTGACGAGGCCTCATCGAAGGGCGCGAAGCCCCGAAACAGCCCGATCGGCAACGAGACAGACTCGGGAACAGCGACGGGGACAGCCATTGGGGCTCATAGGATACACCCACACCGCAGCCGCGCGCCCGTGCGCGGGAGGGCGTCCTGAGGGCGTCCTGAGGGCGTCCTGACGCCTGCCTTGCCGGTCACCGGCAGGATCGCTATCCTGGGCGACCTTCCCGGAGAACAAACGCCTTGCCGCCGCGCGATCCCAAAAACACGACGATCACTCCCATCACCCGTCACGATCCGCGGACGTTCTACGCCACGCGGGTGACGCGCACACAGGCCGGTGAATCCTGGGATCTGTGGTCGGTGGAGGATGGCAGGCGCATCGGGTTCTTGTCGGTGGTCGACGATGGACACGTGGTGTACGCCCTCGCCAGCGTCAAGCGCGGGACCTCGCACGAAGAGGTCGCCGATCTGGTGGAGGGCTTCTTCACGCCGTCATCCACCGACGCCCACAATCGTGAGATCATCATCTCCGACTACGAGCAGGAACCAGAGATGCTGGAATCCGACATCCGCCAGGCGTGAGCCCACGGTCTGATGGACTAGGGCCGCGGGAGTTCGATCCAGAAGGTGGCGCCTGCTCCCGGGATGCTGTCCACGCCGACCGACCCGCCGTGCGCCGCGGCGATGGCGCGACACAGATACAATCCCAAACCCAGTCCCTGGGTGCGTCTGGCCACCGCCGGCGCCCGAAAAAATCTCTGGAACAGGCGCGGCTGATCCTCCGGCTGAATTCCTGGGCCACCATCGCGGACCGAGATGCGCACCGGTGCCCTGGGTGCCGCCGCCGCCGCCGCCACCCCCGGCCCCTCCCCCACTGATACCACGATGCTGGCGGGCGCTGGCGCGTACTTGTCGGCGTTCTCCAGGTAGTTGATGAGCACGCCGCGCAGCCGCTCGCTGTCCGCCTGAATTACCACCGGGTGGGCGGGCGCAATCACGGTCACCTCCCGACCGCGGGCGGCCCCAAACATGTCCACCACCTCGCGCGTCAGTGCGGACACATCCACCGGCGCGGTCTGTATGTGGATCTCCCCAAGATCCACGCGCGCTCCGTCCAGAAGGTCGTTCACCAGCGCTGACAGCCGGCGCACCTCGGCTCGGGCCACCCCCAGATCCTCGGAGGTGATGGGCTTGCCTGCCTGCAAACGCTGTTCGCAGCGCGCCAGCGCCACGCCGATGCCCCCCAGGGCATTCTTCAGCTCGTGCGCTGCCAGCGCCACGATCG
>JBDSME010000121.1:0-4947 GCA_039916065.1 Polyangia bacterium | reverse complement strand
GTGCTGGACGCGTTGCGGGCGCGCGGTGCCGATGAAGTGGTGGTGTTTGGCGGCGGCATCGTCCCCCCGGACGACGTCGAGGCTTTGAAGAAGGTGGGAGTCGCGGCGATCTTTACGCCCGGGACGTCGTCCCAGGAGATCGTCGACTGGATCGAGCGCGAGCTGAGACCGCGCGTGGAAGGAGCTGCCGCGTGAATAGAGCAGAACGTCCCTGGCCGGTGTGGGTGGCGACGGCGGCGTGGGTAGCGGGCGCGCTCACCGTGATCTCACTGCCGTCGCGCACGCTGGCCTTGGCCAACGCCGAGACAGAGGAGGAGCGGGTCTCGCGCGCGCTGCAGAGCGCCCTCGAGAAGCATGGCGGCGACGTGAACCGCTGTTTCGAAAAGGCGCTGGCCGACACCCTGGACGTCGCCGGCAAGGTCGAGCTGTCCGTGGATGTCGGCGAAGAAGGCAAGGTGACGCGCGCCGTTCCGCTGGAGCATTCGGCGACATCGCCGGTCTTGCTGGCCTGCCTGTCCGACAGCGCGACCGGCTGGACCATCCCCGGCGTGGCGGCCGGGACCACGGTGATCGTACCGCTGACGTTCGAAGGCCAGATGGCCCAGTTTTCCATCAAGACGGCCGACGCTCCAGAGCGCGGCCCCGGCGCGGCCAAAGCGGGTAAATCGGGCAAACCAGGCATGGGCCCGGCCGGCCATCCGGCATTCTCGGTCAAGGTCCTGGTCGACGAGGCCAACATGCACGCGCGCCAGGCCTCCCTGTCGCTGCTCACCATCGCCCCGGCGAACCGCATCGCCATGCACCGGCACCCCGGCGCCGAGGTGCTGTACATCAAGAAGGGGCGGGCGCGCATCCTCGGCCCCAGTGGAGTGACACCCGAAGTGGCACCGGAGGGCACGGCGGTGTTCATACCTGCCGGCATGCCCCACGTGATCGAGAACATGGTCCGTTCCGCGCCGGTGGAGATGCTGCAGATCTTTGCCCCGCTCGGCCCCGAGCGCGTCTACCGCGATCCCACCGATGCCAAGGGGCGGGCGGCGTTCGAGGTGATCCGCGACGGGTCGAAAGCCCGCGTACCTGCCGGGGCAAAGTTCGCCGTTGATTCAGCGGCCAAGGCCACCACCTATCCGCAGCCGGGCGGCAAGACGAAGATTCACCTCATCTTCGAGCCGGCCAGCACCGGCAGCGACGCGGTGGCCCTGTCGGTGGCGGAGTTCGAGCCGGGGGCGGAGATTCCCCGCCACAGCCACGCCCAATCCGCCGAGATCCTGTACATCCTTTCGGGGGCGGGGGAGGTGACGATCGGCAGCGAGAAGCTGCCCTTCGCCGCCGATCAGGCCATTCACCTGCCGGAGGACCAGCCCCACGCCGTGCGGTTCAAGGGCCCGGAGAAGACCTTTGCCGTGCAGATCTACGCGCCGGCGGGTCCGGAGCAGCGATTCAAGGAGGGCGCGGGGCGGGGGAAGGGCGCGCCGGGGTCCAAGAAGTGAACAAAGAAGTGAACAAAGAAATGAACGAAGAAATGAACAAAGAAGTGAGCAGCGCCCGCGCAGAAGACGAACGGAACAGAACAGAAAAAATGAGCAGCGCCGACCAATGAACTTCGACCTGTCTGACGAACAGCTCATCCTGCAGCGCTCGGTGCGCGAATTCTGCGCGCGGGAGATCATCCCCCACGCGGCGCGGTGGGATCGCGAAGAGAGATTCCCTCACGAGATCATCCCGACCATGGGCGAGATGGGGCTGCTGGGCATGCAGATCCCCGAGGAGTACGGCGGGGCTGGCATGAGCTTCGTCGACTTCGTGGTGGCCCTGGAAGAGATCGCCCGCGCGGACGCCTCCGTGGGGCTGACCATGGCTTCGCACAACTCGCTGTGCACCGGGCACCTGTTCCTGGCTGGCAACGAGGCCCAGCGCCGCAAGTACATCCCGCGGCTGGCCAGCGGCAAGTCTCTGGGCGGATGGGGGCTGACCGAGCCGGGGTCGGGGTCCGACGCCGGGGCGGCCCAGGCGCGGGCCGTTCGCACCGGCACGGGTTGGACGCTGTCGGGGGCGAAGACTTTCATCACCCAGGGTTCCGTGGGCGAGATCTTCGTCGTGCTGGCCTCCACCGCTCCCGAGTTGAAGCAGAAAGGCTTGACCGCCTTCATCCTCGAGCGGGGCACACCTGGTTTTCGCACCGGTCGCAAGATCGAGAAAATGGGGCTGCACGCCTCCGACACCACGGAACTGGTGCTGGAAAACGTGGAGCTCCCCGACGAGCAGCGCCTGGGAGAAATCAATCAGGGCTTCTTCGACACCCTGAAGATCCTGGACAAGGGGCGCATCGGAATCGGCGCGTGGGCGGTGGGGATCGGGCGGGCGGCCCTGGAGGCGTCGTTGCGGTACTCGAAAGAACGGGTGCAGTTCGGCAAGCCGATCGCGGAGTTCCAGGCCATCCAACAGATGCTGGCCGACATGGCCACTGAGCTGGACGCCGCCCGCTTGCTGGTCTGGCGCGGCGCCTGGATGCAGGACCACAAGATGCGGACCACCCGCGAATCGTCGGTGGCCAAGTACTACGCCGGCCGCGCCACCATGCGCGCCTGCAACAATGCCATCCAGATTCACGGCGGGTACGGCTATACGCGGGAGTTCGATGTGGAGCGCTACCTGCGCGACGCCAAGCTGGGCGAGATCGGCGAAGGCACCAACGAAGTACAAAAGATGGTGATCGCCCGCGAACTCCTGAAAGACTGGGCCGACGGCAAGACCGCCAACGACGGCACCCTCGCCACCGGCGGGGGCTAATATCTCGTCACAGTGATTTCGATTGATTGATTTGCGCAGGAGCTCCTCACCTCGCCCCACGAAGTGGGGAGAGGTCGCCGGCCGTAGGACGGCGGGTGAGGGGACAGCGCTGCGATGGGCGTGTACCCCTCACCTTTATCCTCTCCCCGCTGCGCGGGGCGAGGACAAGCAGGTTCAATATGGCGCACGTCGGTTCCTCAACGGTTCCTCCGCAACCGATCGAAACCACTGTGGCGGTGCACTAGTGCCCATTCCATTCCTTCCCCCTCTCCCGCTCGCGGGAGAGGGCCAGGGTGAGGGCACTGCGTCCCCGTGACCACCCCTGATCTCGCCATCCTCATCCGCGCCGGCGATCGCCGCGCCATCGCTCGCCTGATCCGCGATCTCGACGACGGCCATCCCGCGGCCCGCCAGACCCTGCTGGATTTGCAGCAAAAGGTGGCAGCCGCTCCGACCGCCGTGGTGGTGGGGATCACCGGTGGGCCGGGCGCCGGGAAATCGACGCTGGTGGACGCCCTGATCGCGCACTGGCGTCAGGGGGGCGAGCGCGTGGGGGTGGTGGCCGTCGACCCCAGCAGCGCCGTGGCGGGCGGAGCCGTGCTGGGTGATCGTATTCGCATGCAGCGCCACGCCATGGATGGAGGGGTGTTCATCCGCTCTCTCGCCTCGCGCGGTGATCGGGGCGGGCTGTCTCGCTCCGCGATGAACGTCGCGGCGGTGTTGGCCGCCGCCGGGTTCACGCGGATGGTGCTGGAGACGCTGGGCGCCGGACAGGCGGAGGTGGACATCGCGGCCGCCGCCGATGTCACGGTGGTGGTCATGACGCCGGGGATGGGCGACGACATCCAGACGTTGAAGGCCGGGCTCCTGGAGATCGCCGACGTGCTAGTGCTCAACAAGGCCGACCGTCCGGGAGCCGACGCGGCGGTACGCGACCTTCAGGCGATGCTCGGTCTCAGGCTGGCGGCCGCCACGGGGCGCGCGGCGGCGGGCGACATCGCCATCATCAAGACCGTCGCCACGTCGGGCGAAGGGGTGCCCGCGCTCGCCGCGGCCATCGACACCGCCCGGGCGCAGGGGCTCGCCGCCGGTGCGGTGCGCCTGCGACGGCGGGCCGAGGCGCGCATCCGCGCCGTGCTCACCGCGCGGCTGGATGCGGCCGCGCGCGTCGCGCTGGCACCCGGAGGCGCTGCCTCGTCGCTGGCGGATGATGTCGCGGCGCTCCGCCTGGACGCCGAGGGCGCCGCCGACGCTTTGATGGCGCGGCTTGCTGGGGGATACTAACAGCCATGATGTCCTCCAAATCAGCGAGCGCGACGGTGACGACGGGTCTGACCACGTTGACGGTGCTGGTGGCACTGGCCGCGGGAGGCGCCAGCGGCTGTGGCCTGCTCAGCTCCGACATCACCAGCGTGAAGTTCGATCTGCCCGAGCGGAGCTACACCTTTGACACCCGGCAGACGAGCGGCAGCTTTCCCCCCGCCACGCTCCCGGTCCTGGAGTGTGTGGACGACGCCACCTGTTGCCCGACGTTGAGCTGTCCCCACGTGATATGCGATGAGGCAAGCCACACCTGCGCGCTGACCGCCGCGATCGAGACGCCGCCGCCGCAACAAATGGTCGATCTCAAGGCGGAAGTCCCAGCGCTGTCGGGGCACAGCAGCCAGAGCGTCATCGACGTCACCGTCAGCAAGATCACCTACGACATCACCCAGAACACCCTGAACGTCGATCTTCCCGCGATTGAGCTGTTCGTGGCGTCCGAAGGCGCTACCTCGACCGCGGATCCATCGGCCAAGCTGTTTGGAACCGTTCCACCGACGGAACAGGGCAGGACGTTGACTGACGGCACTGTGGCGCTTGACCCACGGGGGCAGGAGGCCTTCAAGGGATTCGCGCACAACTTCGGTACACCATTCGTCTTCATGGCGCGGACCAAGGTGGTGGTCCCCGGCGGCACGCCCCTGCCCACCGGGGCCCTATCGCTCACCATCAAGGGCCAGCTCAAGGCCAACGCGGGGCTGTGAGCGCCAGATTCGCCCCGGAAGCGGGACATGCCGGCGGCGATCGCGTGGAGGTGATCGTGGCGGGCGCGGGCCCGGCCGGGATCGCCGCCGCGGTGGCCCTGGCGCGGCGGCGGCCAGATCTGGCGGACGC
>JBDSME010000120.1:0-8577 GCA_039916065.1 Polyangia bacterium | reverse complement strand
CATTCCGCGCGGGCGTTCGGGCTGGTCTGGCAATCAGCGCCCGGCGGGGTGGTGGCGCTGGCGCTGTTCACGGTGGCCGCCGCGGCCCTGCCGCCCTTTGTCGCGTACCTCGGCAAGCTGATCATCGACGCCGTGATCGCGGCGCACGCCGCGCTGCCCGGTGCCGCCCGCGACCAGGCGCTGGCCCGTGCGGTGCGCCTGGTGGGCATCGAGCTCGGCGCGGTGGTGGCGATGGCCGGTTTCGAACGGGTGCTCGCTCTGGTGCGCCAGTTGGTGGGGCTGCGCCTGGGCATCGATCTGAACGTTCGCATCCTGGAGAAGGCCCGCCACCTGGAGCTGCGCCACTTCGAGGATTCAGAGTTCTACGACAAGCTGACCCGGGCCCGACGAGAGGCCTCCACGCGGCCGCTCTCGTTGATCCAGAGCAACTTTCAGGTGGTGCGGCACGGTTTGACCCTGGCCGGCTATATCGTCCTCCTGATCGGATTTTCGCCCTGGATGGCGCTTGCCGTGCTGGTCGCGACCGTGCCGGCGTTCATCGCCGAAGCGCGATTCTCGGGAGCCGCTTTCCGCCTGCGCAACTGGCGGTCCCCGGACTCGCGCCGCTTGACGTACCTGGAGTACGTGCTGGCGAACGATGAGCACGCCAAGGAGGTGAAGCTTTTTGGCCTGGGTCCCCTGCTGCTCGATCGCTACAAACATCTAGCGGAGTCCTTCTTCGCCGGCGATCGCGCCCTGGCGATCAGGCGTGCCGGCTGGGGGTATCTGCTGTCCCTGCTCAGCACGGTGGTGTTCTATGGCTGCTATGCGCTGATCGTGGTGGCAACCGTGCACGGCCGTCTGTCGCTGGGCGAGATGACGCTGTATCTGGTGGCGTTCCGCCAGGGCCAGCAGAGCTTTCAGGCGGTGCTGTCGGCGCTGGGGGGCATGTACGAGGACACCCTGTACATGTCCAACCTGTTCGACTACTTCGCCATACCGACGGCGCACCAACCACTTTCGCAACCACTGTCGCAGCCTGCACGGGAGTCTCCTCAGCCGAAGGCGCTGGCGGCGGCGGAGCAGGGCATCCGTTTCGAATCGGTTGGGTTTCGGTATCCCGTTGCCAAGCCGGTGCCGTCCGCCGGCAAGGAGCCCGGGGCGCCGAACGCACCCGTGGAACGTTGGGCCCTGCGCGGCGTGAGCGTCTTCATTCCCAAGGGGCAAAGTTTGGCGCTGGTGGGAGAAAATGGCGCCGGGAAGACCACCTTCATCAAGCTGCTGACCAACTTGTATCAGCCCACCGAGGGACGCATCCTGCTCGACGGGCGTGACCTGCGCACCTGGGACGAGACGGAGCTGCGGCGCCGCATCGGAGTCATCTTCCAGGACTTCAACCAGTATCAGCTGGCACTGCGAGAGAATGTGGCGTTTGGAAGCGTGGAACATCTCACCGACGAGCCGCGCGTTGGCCGTGCCATCGAGCAAGGCGGCGCGAGCGAACTGGTGGCGGGACTGGCGGCGGGCCTGGACACGCAACTCGGCCGCTGGTTCAGCGCGGGCGTGGAGCTGTCCGGCGGACAGTGGCAGAAGGTGGCGCTGGCCCGCGCCTTCATGCGCGACGAGGCAGACATCCTGATCCTGGACGAACCCACCGCCGCTCTGGACGCCGAGGCGGAGCATGCGGTGTTCCAGCGGTTCCGCGCCCTGGCCGCGGGCCGCACGACCATCCTCATCTCGCATCGGTTCCCCACGGTGCGCATGGCGGATCGAATCCTGGTGCTGGAGGCAGGGCGCGTGGTGGAGGACGGAACGCATGCGCAACTGCTGGCCGCGGGCGCGCGCTACGCGCATCTGTTCGCGTTGCAAGCGTCCGGTTACCAGTAGGGCAAAAATGTCGGTCCGGGCTTGCGCGGGCGGGCGACGGACGTATGTTGATCCTCGATGAAATGGGAATCCGAGCGCCGCAGCGACAATGTCGAGGATCGGCGCGGGATCTCGCTGGGGCGCGGCGGAGCCATCGGTGGCGGCGCCGTGGTCCTGGCGGTGATCGCCGCGCTGCTGGGTGCGCCCGAAGGCGTGGTGCGGCAGATTCTGAGCGGCGGAGGGGATGGCGATGGTGTCACGCAGACCGAGAATCCTCGCCCGCTCACGCCCGAGGAACAGAAGCTCACCGAATTCGTCAAGGTGGTGCTGGGCAGCACCGAGGACGTCTGGACCGCGGTGTTACCGGAATCCTCCGGCGCCAAGCAGTACGCCGCGCCCAAGCTGGTGCTGTTCAGCGACGCCGTGCAGTCCGCCTGTGGGATGAACAGCGCCGCCGTGGGCCCGTTTTATTGCCCGCCTGACCGGCGCGTTTACCTGGATCTTTCTTTTTTCGCAGAGCTCGATCGCCGCTTCGGCGCGCCGGGCGATTTTGCCCAGGCCTACGTGATCGCGCACGAAGTGGGACACCACGTGCAGAACCTCCTGGGGATCTCCGCCCGCGTGCAGGCGGAAAGAGAGCGTGTGTCGGAGGCGGCAGGCAACCGGGTATCGGTCGCCACCGAGTTGCAAGCTGACTGTCTGGCGGGAGTGTGGGCCTTCCATGCCAACCGCACGCGGCAATTGCTGGAGCCAGGCGACGCCGAGGAGGGGCTGCGCGCCGCCAGCGCCATCGGCGACGATCGCCTGCAAAAAGAAGCGCGCGGACGGGTGGTCCCCGAGTCGTTCACTCACGGCAGCTCCGCTCAGCGCGTGCACTGGTTTCAGCAGGGTATGTCGAACGGTCGTGTCGCGGACTGCGACACCTTCGCCACGCAGCGCCTCTGAGGAGCCCGCGGGGAGGCATCGTGACTGGACCACCCCAGCAGCACGCCGCAGCCCTCCAGGCGGCGGTGCTGTCGCCGGCGGAGCAGCGTCGACGCACGGATCTGGCGCGCGCCTTGACGGTGGCGAAATGGACGGATGCGCGTTTTCTCGACCCGGTGGTGGGGCTGCTGCTGCCCGGCGTCGGCGATGTCTTGGGAGCGGTGGCCGGCTTGTACATCGTGGTGGTAGCAGTCCGTCACGACGTTTCGCGCGTCGTGGTGGCGCGCATGATCTTCAACCTGTCGCTGGACTGCGTGGGCGGCCTACTGCCGGTGGTCGGTGATCTTTTCGATCTGGTAAACCGCGCCAATCTGCGCAACGCCCGTTTGCTGCAGCAACACCTGGGAGCCGCGACTGAAGGCCGCTCCGTGGGGCCGGCCCCGGACAGCGCTGGCTGGCGCGCGCTGGTCCTCCCTCTCGTGGTGCTGGCCGCCGCGGTGGCGGTGGCCCTGGGGGTGACCTATCTGGCCGCCCGTCACTGGTGGCGCTGAAGGTGTCCGGTGTCCGGTATCAGGCGCTGGCGGCCAGGGCTGTGGCCACCTCACCAAACACGGTGAACTCATCACAAGCAATGCCCTGGCTGCGACACATCCGCGCCAGGGTGCTGTCACGTACCGCGAAGATGCGCTGGCAGAGGCGCGCCGCCGGAAAGTCGAGACGACCGTCCCCGATGTAGACGCTGGTGTGGTCCGGATAGCGCTCGTGTAGCTCCCGCGCCATTTCCACCTTGAAGTCATCTCCTCCCTCCGGCGTGCGACCTGCCGGGGCGGTGACCAGCCAGCCTCCATCGGTGAAGGTGCCCTCGAAGGCCGTGGCCGTGACAGCGGCCGGCAGGAAAGCCCGCAGGTAGAAACTCAGCCCATAGCTCAGCACCTCGAATGGCCAGGCGCTTTCGGCGCACAGCGCGTGGAACAGGGAGAAGCCCTCGCGGAGCCGCACCTGGGGGCGTAACTCCGCCAGCAGCGCATCCGCTGGGCGGTGGACCCCGGCGTATCCGCGCGCGATCATCTCCAGGGGCGTCACCTCCCCCGCCGCCGAAGGGGGCAGCAGCACCTTCCGCCAGTCGTAGGGAAGGTGCCGATCCCAGATCAGGTTGGTGACGTCTTCCTGGGTGATGGTCCCATCGAAATCGCAGGCGACCACGTAGGGTGCGCCCAAGGTTGCTTTCGTGCTCATAACTAGAACGAACCGAACAGGGATACACCCGCCGGCGTGATCGCCAGCTTCGCCTGCGGCGCGGGGCTCCGCTGGGCTGCGTTTGGCGCATCCCGATCGGCTGGCCCGCCCATGGTGAGCAGAACCACGCCACTGGCGATCAGGGCCGCGCTCACCGCCAGCAGCGGCACAGCCTGGCCCCAGAGCGTGTCGTTATAGATGCGGCAGTTCGTCGTCGGCATTCCCTTGCATTGGAAGCCTTCGTTGTTGATCGCCAGGTAATAGATTCCCCCCGCCGCGGCGCCGGCCGCCGCCGCGAAGGCGACCCAGGGCAGCGCGCGGCGCCACAGGGGGCGATCGTTGTCCACGCCCGCCGGCACCGGGGTGATCACCGCCGGGGTTCCCTTGTGCTGCTCAGGGTCGCTGGCCGTCGCCATCTCCCGCGTGGTGGCGGCCGCTGGCGCGACCGCGGCGACCGGGCTTGCAGCGGTGGGAGCGCGCCCCAGGGCCGCCTTCAGGGCGGATGCGGCCACGCTGGCGGTCTCCGCCGCATCGGCTTCGGTGCAGATGTCACAGGTGTCGTCTCGCGCCACCACCACGGCGCCTGAACGGGCGTCAACCAGTTCCAGGTGCAATCGGTAGGTGCTGGTGTCGAGCTGGCAGGTGCCGCGCAGCCAGTAGCGCGTGTCCGTCACCTGGGCCAAGCGTTGTTCGCACAACAGATCGGAGCAGCTCCCCAGCGCGGCGGCGCCGCGCGCGCGCGCCAGCTCGGCGGCCGTCATCACCTCCGCACCCGACGCTTTCAGACCGGTGGCGGCAGCGTCCTCCAGGCGAATGCGCAGGTCGGCCGGCAAGCTTGCCGGGCCGATGGTGCCGATACCGATGCGGGGCGCGTTCAAGCCCCCGGCCGGCTGGGCCAGCGCCCCCGCGCCGCCGAGAAGGACGACCGCCAGCAGGACCGGTAAGGCAACGATACGGTGCACCGGGCGATGGTCGGCAGGATTGCCGCCGCTGTCAACAGGTGGTGGCTGATCCGGCGCCACGACCAGGGCGGGGGTCACGGCAAGCCGGGGACGGACATGCGTACCTGATAGACCGCGTGCAAGGTGGTCACGTACATGGTGCGGCGATCGGGGCCGCCAAAGGTGCAATTTGATGGCGCCTGGGGGATGGCGATGCGTCCGTGCGACTGCCCCGTCGAATCGAACACCAGGATCGCCTTCACGTCATCGGCGTTGTTCGTTATGTACAGGTTTCCCGTGTCGTCCACGCAGATGCCGTCCGGAACCTTGAAGCCGCCGGGCACGCGCGTGCCCTCGATGAACAAGCGGGGCGGCCCCGGCGCGGGCGCTCCCTGGGCATCGAGCTGTATCCGCCAAACCTTGGCCTGAACGTCACTGCCAACGTACAACGTCTTTTCGTCAGGCGACAACGCGATGCCATTGGGCTTCTCCACCTCCATGATGCGCTCCAGCCGTCCGGTCGGGGGGACGCGGTACACCGCCATGGCCGCGTGCGCCACCCCGGGTCGCGCTCCCCAATCGCTGTCGGTGAAGTAGATGTTGAGATCGCTGCGCACGACCAGATCGTTGGGTGCGTTGAAAGGCTGTGGCGCCGCGGTGTTGCCGTCGGGGGGCGGCCACCCGTCCGCCAGCACCGCCAGCTTCCCGGTGGCATCCAGGCGCACCAGCCGGGCGTTGTATCGCTCGCACGCCAGGACGGCGCCCGTTGCGTCCAGCGCCAATCCATTGGTGCTTGTCCGCCCGGTGCTCGTCCCGGCGGCAGGGTAGGTGAACACAGAGAACCGGGCGGTCGCGGGATCGAACTTGTAGATGAAAGCCCCGGGTCCGTTCGCTTCCACGACGTCGGAGAACAGCAGGTACCCTCCCTTCGCCACCCAGAGCGGCCCCTCCAGAGACTCGAACGGGATGTCGCTGGCCAGCGCGATGGCGGGACCGGCGCCTGGAAAGGCCGAGGCGCTGGTTGCGTCAGCCGTCAGGCCCGGGGGGCCGCTGGCGCCTGACGGCCTTACCGCCGCGCAACCACCCGCGACCAGCAGGCTCACTGGCAGCCACAAACGTAGCTGGCGCAATTGGGAAAGACGACGGAAGGACAGGTTCCGGCAAAGGTTCAGGGCAGGGGAGACTCTTGGCATTGATGCATGAAATCACGCCCTCGCCCTCACCGCTATCTCCCTGGTTTTACGAGGATTCCAGGGCCCGATCGCCCGGCATTGGCCAAGTTTCGCCGAATTCATCGAACCGAAACCTGTAGTTAACCTGGCTCCAGTAAGTTACGAAACGATATCGCGATAGTTCGGAAACAAAACTCTGACCGAATCTACATGACCGCCGCTGATCGGTTTTCGTACCGGTGGCGGCCTGGCCCCCCGACGGAAGGACACAGACGATGGCTCGCACGAGAACGTTGAGCGGAATTCTACTGACCGTGTTGACCGTTGCCACGCTGGTGGGCGCGGCGCCTGTCGCGTTCGCCGAGGAAGCGGCGCCCGCCGCTGCGGCCGCGCCGCCTGCGGCCTCTGCTGCGGACCTGGCAACCAGAGTTGCTGACCTGGAGGCGTACATCACGAACAGCGCCCCCAAGAACCTGCAGTCCCCCGGCCCGGGACACAACGCCTGGATGATGACCTCGGCGGCCCTGGTGCTCTTCATGACGCTCCCCGGGCTGGCCCTGTTCTATGGCGGTCTGGTCCGTCGAAAGAATGTCCTTTCGGTCATGGCGCAGTGTTTTGGCTGCGCGGGTATGGTCACCATCTTGTGGTGGGCCTGCGGCTACAGCCTGGTCTTCGCGCCCGGCACGCCTTTTCTGGGGGGCTTGAAGTTCGCCGGGCTGGTGGGCGTCGGGCCAGCGCCCAACGCCGATTACGCGGCCTGGGTTTCCCAGAACGTGTTCGCGATGTACCAGCTGATGTTCGCCATCATCACCCCCGCCCTGATTGTTGGCGCCATCGCCGAACGCATGAAGTACGCGGCGATCATGGCCTTCATCCTGGCCTGGATGTTCGTTGTCTACTTCCCCATGGCCCACATGGTGTGGGGCGTCGACGGTCTGATGAATGGTGTCTGGAACGCCAAGGCATCCATCAAGGCCATCGACTTCGCCGGCGGCACCGTCGTGCACATGACCTCCGGGTGGTCGGCGCTGGTGCTGTGCCTGATCCTGGGCAAGCGCGCTGGGTTCGGACACCGCCCCTTCCTGCCGCACAGCCTGGCGCTGACCATGATCGGAACCGGGATGTTGTGGGTGGGTTGGTACGGGTTCAACGCCGGCAGCGCCGTCGCCGCCGATGGCATCGCCGCCAACGCCTTCACCGCCACCACCCTGGCCACGGCCGTCGCCGCGACCATCTGGCCCTTGCTGGAGTGGATCACCCGTCGCAAGCCGACCGTGCTGGGATTCTGTTCCGGCGCGGTGGCCGGGCTGGTCGTCATCACCCCCGGCGCCGGGTTCGTCACCGCGACCGGTTCGGTGATCATCGGTGTCTTCGCCGGCGTGGTGCCCTTCCTGGCCTGCACCAAGCTCAAGGGCTGGCTGAAGTACGACGACGCGCTGGACACCTTCGGTGTACACGGGGTGGGCGGAACCATGGGCGCCCTGCTGACCGGCTTCTTCGCCAACGCCGACGCCAACGCCAACCTCAAGACCAACCTCGCCTCCTACCTGGGGGGAAGCCTCTGGATCGAGCAGCTCAAGGCGATGGGGCTGACCATCGTGTGGTCGGTGGGCGCCACAGTCGTGCTGGCGTTCATCGTCAAGATGGCCATCGGGCTACGTCCCTCGGGTGAGGCAGAAGAGCAGGGCCTCGACGACCTCGACCACGGCGAGGTGGGTTACCACTTCGAAGAGGCCGGCGGGTAGCGGCTTCGCCGCTCGCGGGAGGGCCTCAAGATCCTGCACTTCATCCGATGAACCCTCTCCCGCTTGCGGGAGAGGGGCTGGGTGAGGGCAAGCCTTGCGAGCGGCAAGGCCTAATTCTGCGAAAAATAGCAGCCCCTTCAACTACCGGGTTTGGGCTAGCCCTTACGTCCCGGCCCATCCCCGCAGGTGGACCAGGTGGACGAGCCATAGCGCCAGATCGAGGGTGGCGCTGCTCGCCGCCGGTAAGCCGGAGAGGAAGCCGGGGCGGTTAACGCGATCGTCGAAGGGGACGCGCGGGGCCGCGGCGCGCAGTCGCGCCAGCAGCCGGTCAAAGTTGGCGGCGCTGGCCGGTTGCAGGTCAGTGCCCAGGAACCGGTAGTCCAGACGCCGTTCGTAAACCATCACGTCCCGCTCCCCGTCGCCCCGGTGCAAGAGCAGGAAGCTCTCGCGCGCGGTGGTGGTCCTGGTGGTCTTGTTCTCCACCTTCTTGGTCAGCATCAGACCCCCCGTCAGCAGGGCCCGGGTGACGTCCAGCCGCCGCTCCGTCTTCTTGGTCACCTCCTTCAACGTGGTGGTGCGTGTACCGCGCTGGATCAAGGACAGGGCCGAAAGGGGGAGCTCCTCTTCGCCGCCGGCCCCGTCGATGACGGTCAAGATTCCTCCGGCGAGACGCAGACCACGGGCCTGCAGCCGTTCGTCATCTCCCGGGGCTGC
>JBDSME010000119.1:0-2723 GCA_039916065.1 Polyangia bacterium | reverse complement strand
CTGCTGTGGCTGGCCTTCGGCAAGGTCAAGCCGGCGCTCCTCGTCTTCGCGAATGTCCCTTTCGCCGCCGTGGGCGGGGTCTTGGCCCTGTGGCTGCGCGGCATTCCCTTCAGTATCTCCGCCGGGGTCGGCTTCATCGCACTCTTCGGCGTCGCTGTCTTGAATGGGTTGGTGCTGGTCTCGTTCTGCCTTCAGCTCCAGGAACGGGGAGCGTCCCCCAGGGACGCGATAGAGCAGGCGGCCGCTCTGCGTCTGCGCCCGGTCCTGATGACAGCGCTCGTCGCGGCGCTCGCCTTCCTACCCATGGCCCTGTCTCGCGCACCGGGGAGCGAGGTCCAGCGCCCTCTGGCGACGGTGGTGATCGGAGGCCTGATGACGGCAACCGCCCTCACCTTGCTGCTCTTTCCAGCCCTCTATGCGCTCGCCCATCGCGCGCCGAGAACACCGGACGGAACGCCGCCCACCTGATCGCGGAGCCCTGCAGCGAAAGCCGGCTCGATCGGCGTCATAGGTCGACTGCGCGGTCGCGCGGGCTCGCACCCACGGGACAGACTATAGTGGCAAGCGATGACCGTCGCCCCGACGCCGATGAACGCCGCGCCAACTAGAGCCTTGGGTCGGACCGGCGCCCGCGTGCTGGCCGTGTCGCTGGGTGGCGAGGGGATCCTGCGCACCACCGGGCGGGCCAAGGAAGCGGTCCCGGTCATCCTGGAGGCGCTGCGTTTGGGCGTGCGCTACTGCGACACGGCGCCTGCGTATCAGCAGAGCCAGGACTACTACGGCGAGGCTTTTCGCGCCGCGGGTCCGGGCGCGCGCGACGGTGTCTTCCTCGCGTCGAAGACGCACGAGCGCACACGCGAGCGGGCGCTGCGCCTGCTCGACGATTCGTTGCGGCGTCTCGGGACCGACCACCTTGACCTCTGGCAGATGCACGATCTGCGCGAGTTGGACGAACTGGACGTCATGTGCGGCCCCGGCGGCGCGTTGCAAGCGGCGCAAGAGGCGCGGGCGGACGGACGGGTGCGTTTCGTCGGGCTGACCGGCCATCACGATCCGCGCGTGCTGGTCGAGGCGATGCGTCGCTTTCCGTTCGACAGCGTTCTGGTGGCCATCAACCCGGCCGATCCCCGCTATCAGCCGTTCATTCCCACCGTGGTGGCGGACGCGCGCCGGCGCGGCATCGGCGTTGTCGGCATGAAGGTGCTGGCCGCCGGGCGACTGCCGCGCGAGGTGGCGGCGTCCGAGTTGATTCGCTACGCAGCCGCGCACGCCGACACGGTGATCATCGGTTGCTCCAGCGTCGCCGAGGTCCGCGCGAATCTCGCGGTCGCGACGGCGCCCGATTTCGCGCCGCTGTCGGGCGCCGAGCAACGGGCGCTGGAGGCGCGCATCGCCCCGCGCGCCGAGCTGTACGACACGTTCAAAGGGTGAGGACCGTGACCTCAGGGGTGGGGCGCGATCTGTAGCCGGACCGGAGCGCGCGCCGCAAGGTACCCGTCGCCCCACCGCCTGGGACGAGAATGGGTCGGTCCGGGGTTGCGCGCCCAGCGCGGCGGCGTATCGTGCCGGCAGGGGGAACGATGACGGGCAATGCCTTTGGGGAAACGGCGAGCACCACCGCCGTGCGAAACGCTACGGTGGCGGACGCGGCCCCCGTTGCCCGCGCGGCTGGCAGATCTGGAACAAGAGACGATCGCCATCGATCCGTTCGTGCTAGCCACCCCGCGTGGACACCCCCTCTCCAAGTCGCGGGCCCTGGCGCGTCTCAGCGATCTGAACGGAGCGGACCTCCTGCTGCTGGAGGACGGCCGCTGCTTGCGCGACCAGGCGCTCAGCTTTTGCGACGGCGGGCGCACCCACGAGCTCGATTTCCGAGCACCAGCCTGCCCACCCTGGTGCCGATGGTGGCGGGCGGCGCCGGCGTTACCCTCCTGCCGAGGCTGGCCCTGCCCACACCCGCAGATCACCCGAATGGACCGCTTCCGACTTCTCGCCGCTGCCGCGGTATTGCCCCCGTGGCGGCGCGCGCTGGCCATCGTGCAACCGGAGACGGGAGTCCGCTGCCCTACTCCATCAAGACCGCCGATCGCCTGGGCACCGTTGCCGCCTTCTTCCAGCAGTTCGAGAAGGACCAGAAGGAACGCACGAAGGCCCGGAATCTCCGCGCGGCCCAGCGTCGGGAGGAGTCCCCGTAAACGGGCAGGCTGCATACGGGGACCTGCACGCCCTGCCTCCCCCACCTCGCGACCTTCGGTCGCGACCCCTAGCAGCGAGCGGACCTCGCCCTCGCGCCACCGCAACGGTGCTCGGTGGTCAGCGACGCGCCCCGAACCCCATGGTCAGCGATGCGCCCGCGGCCCCGAACCAGTGCGCGGTGCCTTGCTGTCCCCCGACGATGGTGGGCATCGTCCCGGTCGTGACCAACAGTCCCAGGCGGCCACCATGAAAAATCGTGGCGAGGTGGCGGGCGAAGTCCAACGAAACACCGGCGGTGGCGCTCGGATACAGACCGCCGCCACTGACGCTTGTGAGCGGCGCCACCGGCGGATTCGCGCAAGTCGTACCAAATTGACCAGCCTGATCCAGGCAGTAATGCCCGCTGGCCGATAACCCCGTCAGCGCCGCGGAGACGCTGCCATGAACCTCGAACCAGTTGCTGCGCGGGCTCACCCGCGCGTCGAAGCCCACTTCCGCCCCACCGCGCGTCGCGGAATATGAAGCGT
>JBDSME010000118.1:0-2679 GCA_039916065.1 Polyangia bacterium | reverse complement strand
CCGACACCGCACGGTACAACTTCGAATCAACGACTCAGTCGTGGATTGCCCTCGGCAAAGCGCTGTTCACGTCCGTCACCCGCAGCAACGTCAGACACTTTGCCGGACAGTACGCGCTGGCGGGCGCCATCAACGCCACCGCGGCAGGCTCCTATCAGGCGGGCGTGACCCCCACAGCGATCCCCCCCGGCACGACCATCACCTTCCACGTCTTCTTTCCGAGCGGCAGCACCATCGAATGGATTCAGCCCTATGCCCAGGAGGGCGGCCCTAATTACACCTGGATCGGGAAGCTCACCTTCACGCGAAACCTGACCGCGGGCGCCTGGAACACCATGACGGTGGTGATTCCGGCGGGCACCGGCGCCATCGGATCTCTGGGCGTGCAGTTCTCCCTCACCGGGGCGTGGACCGGTACGGTCTACATAGACTCAGTCACTTGGTGACGTCGACCGCCGCCGCGGGATCAGGAGTGTGGCGGTTCAGCAGGACATCCAGCGCTATCAAGCACACCCCCGCCACCAGGACGATGTCCGCCACGTTGAAGACAGGCCAGGGATCGAGCGGCCAGACATCGAGGTCGACCAGGATGAAGTCCACCACGCGGGCGTAGAGCAGGCGATCGATCAGGTTACCCACGGCGCCACCGGCGATCAGTCCCAGCGCCACGTGCAAGCGCCGCTGGCTGGGATCAGTCCCCTTCAGGTACCGAATCACCATCACCAGGGCCACCACCGCCAGCCCCGCCAGCACGAAGCGGCCGCCACGCAGGTCGCGGAACATGCTGAACGCGATGCCGGGATTCTCGGCGTAGTGAAACGACAGCGCCTTGCCGATCACGGAGCGGAACTTCCCGGACCCCTCCGGACCCAGCGCCGCTCGCGCCCACTGTTTGCTGAGCTGATCCACCACCAGGGAGATGACTGCCGGGATCCCGAAGGCGACCATCTTCCGGAACTGGGGCTGTCGGTCGCTGGGTACGGTGGTCATGGTGGACTGGCAGTGTCATACACCCGGTCGCTGACCGCAACGGTCGTAATTCCTCATTCCCGCACCGGGCGGCATTCCGGTTGTCATTCCGGTTAACATGGGGCTTGAACCCCATCATGACCACAGCCTCTCATCACCGCTCGCCGGAACCCCGCCCCCTCGTCCGGCCATCCCAGGTGTCCCTGAAGACGGTCTTTACGGTGGCCTTGGGTGCGCTGGCGGTCTGGGCAGGCGTGGCCGTCGTGGGACGGACGGTCCTGGCCATCACCCTCACCATCGCCTCGTTGATGCTGGCGGTGGCGTTAAACCACGGCGTCCAGATGTTGATGCGTCGCAGAGTGCCGCGCGGGGTGGCCATCGCGGCCGTTCTTCTGCTGTGCGCGGGACTGCTCGTCGGGCTGGGGTTCACCGTCATTCCCACAGCGGCGACCCAGGGCAAGGCCCTGTTCCTGCGTATGCCGGAGATGTTCAAGGCGGTACGCGCCACGCGCCTGTTCAGCACGCTGGATCACCGCTTCAACATCGCCAGCCGTCTGCTTACCTTCGAGCAGGAACTGCCCCAGATACTGGAAGGGGCGGCGGCGCCGGTGATGGCGGTGCTGGGCGGCGTGCTGAGCGGCGTGGCCGGCGTGGCGACGGTGGTGGTGCTCACCGTCTTCATGCTGATCTTCGGCAGCGATTTGCTGCACGCGCTCCTCCGAGAAACCCTGCCCACGCGACGGACCCTTTACGCCACGGTGGTGGACAAGACCTACCGCACCATTGGCGGCTACCTGGGTGGCCTGGGATTCATCTGCCTGGTCAACGCCATCTTGACCACGACGTTTCTGGCGATCGTCGGCGTGCCTTTTTTCCTGCCGCTGGCGATCATCAGCGGCCTGAGCAGCCTGATCCCCTACGCGGGACCGGTGGTGGTGGGATCCACGGTGACCCTGATCGCGCTTGCCACCGGGGGCGCGGGCACGGGGGTGGCGTGCGGTATTTACTTCCTGGCGTACGGCCAGTTCGAAGGACAGGTGCTGTCGCCCATCGTGTTCCGGCGGACTGTCCATGTAAATCCGCTGGTGGTGGTGCTGGCCATCCTGTTCTTCAGCGAGCTGGGCGGTATCTTTGGTGCCATCGTGGCGGTGCCGGCAGCGGCCACGATCCAGATCGTGGCGCGAGAGATCTTGCGCATCCGACGCGAGCGGCTGCACCTGCCGGTCACGCGGCTCAACTCGCCGACCGCCCACGAAATGGAGGCCGTCCAGGATTCCTTGGTGGCCGAGACGAAACCGGAGAAGGACAGTGCCCCGTGACGCCCCGTCGCGCAGCCGCGCAACCACGTCCGACCGACTGAGCTGAGTGCGGCTCAGGTTTTCGGACGTAATCCTATGGGGCAGGCCACACCGGTGCCGCCGTGTCCGCAGTAGCCGTCGGGATTCTTGGCGAGATACTGCTGGTGGTAGTCCTCGGCGTAGAAAAACTCCGGGGCAGGCCCGATCTCGGTGGTGATGGTGCCGTGCCCCGCCTCGCTGAGTGATATTTGATACGCCGTTTGCGAGGCCCGCGCCGCGGCGATCTGCTCGTCCCCGTGGGTGAAAATGGCCGAGCGGTATTGCGTCCCCACGTCGCCCCCCTGCCGCATCCCCTGCGTGGGATCGTGACCCTCCCAGAACAGCGCCAGCAGCCGCTGATAGGAAATCACCC
>JBDSME010000117.1:0-3682 GCA_039916065.1 Polyangia bacterium | reverse complement strand
CGGTGCCCGAGCCCCGAACCGTGGAGGTTGATCCCGAGGGGCGATTCGCGTTCGGGGGCGTGGGTCCGGGGAACTATGCACTGCGCGCCGAGGCGGGCGGCCTGGTCACGCCCGTGGTCAAGGACGTGGTGGTTGACCGCCCCCGGGGCCAGTCCCGTCCGGTCGAGCTTGCCCTGGTGCCGGGCTTGTACGCGCGGGGGCAGGTCATCGGCGACGGTGGTCGCGGCGTGGCCGGCGCCTTGGTCCAGATCGATCTGGTGCCCGCCACTGGATTGTGGCCGCCGCAATCCACCGACAGTGATGGACGCTGGACCTCCGGTCCCCTGGCCGCGGGGAGCTATCGCGTGCGCGCACGGCGGGACGGATTCGTGGCCAGGAAGGCGGCCACGATATCGGTACCTCCGGCGGCGGTGCCCGATGCCATCGCCCTGGCACCGGTGACACTGGAGTTGATCCGCACCGGAAAGATCACAGGGAGGGTGGTCGATGAACGTGGCCGCTCCGTGGCGGGCGCCACCGTCCACGATCGTCTGGCGGAGACCGAAGATCTGGGCGTGATCTGGGCCCGACTCCCCCTCGCCGCGGAGGCGGCAGCCATGCCTGCCGGCACCATCTTGCCCTCGTTGTTGTCGCGGGCCACCTCCCGGCGTGCCATCAGCGACACCAGCGGAGCGTTCGTGCTCGACGACGTACCGCCGGGGCGCGTGGAGGTGGAGGTCCTGAATGCCTCATCGGTTCCGTTGCGCACGGGAGCACTGATGCTGGCACCCGGGGCCACGCTGGATGTCGGCACGCTGCGCGTTCAGGGTGCCGTTCTGTTCGCAGGACGGGTGGTCGATGCTGACGGCCGCGCAGTGACAGGAGCGCGGGTGACCGTGGCATCGCCGCCACCGGGCAGCGGGGCCGCCACGAACGGCGCCGCTGCCGCCGCCGTCCCCGGCTTGTATGCCGTATCCGGCGCGGAAGGTGAATTCGCCTTGCCCCTGCCGGCGGGGGAGCGCCGGCTGACGGCCTCCGCGCCGGGCCACCGCGACGTGACCGTGACGGTGCGGGTGCCGCCGCCGACAACGGAGGCGTCTCCCGACGCGGGAGCGACCACCACCACGCTCCACCTGGGACGGGGTGGCGGAGAGCTGAACGGCGTTCTGGAGGGCGTCGTCCACGACTCCGAAGGGCGCCCGCTGGCGCGGGCGCGCATCAGCGCCCATGCCCCGGGGACACCGCCGGGTGCAGCGCCGCTGGCCAGCGCCGTCGCCGATGCGGGAGGAGGTTTTCGATTGACCGGACTACCGCCGGTTCTGGCGCCGGTCCTGGCGTCGTCTGGTGGCGGCGGCGCAATCGTCACTGTTCAACATGACGGCTATGCTCCGTACCGCCAGGTGATCGCGCCTGACGCTGTCGGCGCGTCGCTGCGCATCGTGGTGCCACTTCCTGGGGGGATCGACGGGGAGGTCCATGAACGCATCACCGGCGCTCCGATCCCGAAGTTTCACATCGAAGCCCGCGGTCCGGACGGTGCCCAGGCGCGCTTCCCGGACCCGTCGGCGGGACGCAAGAACAGCGGCGGTACCAGCCCGCTGCGGTTCTCCTTGCGGCGCCTGACGCCTGGCACCTGGACGTTGCGCCTCGAGGCGCAGGGATACCGTTCGACCGAGCAGACCATCGAGGTGACGCCGGCGACCTCGCCGGGTGACGCGTCGGTACGGGATCTCCGCCTGGAAATGGAACGGACCTGAATGAACGTGTACCCGGCTCAGCGCGCCTGCTGCCGGACGCGGGCGCGCGCACGGCGGAGCGGCGACAACGCCAGGATGACGGCGAGCACGCCGATGGCGGCAGCGGACCACACCTGTCGCGACGTCAGCGTGCCGTCTTGTTGCGGCGCGACCGTGCACCCACCCCCATCGTTGCTGGACCCGCCGCAGTGGTCGGGATCCGGCAGGGCGCGGGGATATGAATGGCATACCGCCTCCAGATCGTCTTCCTCCAGCGTCCGTTTGCTGACATCACCGGGATTCGCGGACGCGAACATGGTGGTCAGGCGCACGGAGGGGGGAAGGTTCTGGTCCAGGCAGGAAGGGACCAGATCGCCGTTTTGATCCCTGGCAATCCCCTTCGACCTATCCAGGTAGCAGGTGTGGTCAAAACCCACGAAGTGGCCCATCTCGTGTGTCAGGGCGTTCTGAAGGTCTTGCCGGCCGTCCACCGACGGATTAGTGACCAGGTCCCCCCAGTTGAAGCTCTTCATATTCACCTCGATGTCGGCGTCGACGATCTCGCCCGAGTTGTAGGCAAAGACCGAGGTGATGGCCAGCGCGTGCGGATCCTGGCAGTGTTTGGCGTCCATGGGATCGGGGCACCACTCTCCGTCGCGGAACATCACGTTGTTCTGGTGGTCGAACGCGGCATTGGGAGGGGTGTCCGACAGCGCCATTATCGTGACGTTGATCTGTAAATCGGTGCATGACGCCAGCGCGGGGTTCACCTGGGTCCAGGAGTTCGCCGACTGAAACACAGCGTCGGCGATCTGCGATTCATCGAGCTCGTCCATACTCTTGGGGAAGAGTTTGAGGGTCAGGCCGCGGGTGTGCCACGAGTAGGCGCAACCGGTTTTTGACCGATAACGGACGTAGGCCGACGCGGGCGCAATCCCCGTGAACCACACCGCCACCACCACCGCCACGGCGGCGACCAGGCGCACGGCGGGTGACGACCCGGTGAACGACCTTCGCTTCGTCGACGGTGCGAGGTCGCGTGACCGGCTGAACGACCTCACGGACGACGGGCCCCGAGCAGTTGCTTGATCTCGGAGCGAAGATCATCGAGCGGAAGCTCACGGGTGGTGTTGGCAGCCGGCGCCACCGTCACGGGCGCCTGGACCGCGGGCGTCTGAAGCTGCGGCGAAGGCGGCACTCGGGTCGAGGCCGACGGCGCCACACCGCGACCTCCGGTGGGAGACACCGGCCCCCGGGAATTCACAGCAGCGGCAGGAGGGAGGCCCCCCTGGATCGCGGAGGGCGGACGCAGCAGCTTGGCCTGCCGCAAGTCGGGTGGAGTCACCAACCAGCGCCCGGCCGCCGCCTCGTACCGCATCGAACGTATGCCCTGGGTCATACCCACCACCTGCGCTTGATTCGCGGGCCCGCGCAGGAACACCAGCGAACGCTCTCCGGACACGAAGGTCCCCATCCCGGTGACGGTCATCCGGATATCCCCCACCGTTCCACCAGCCTGCACCACGGTGAGGTGTTTTTCACCAGCTGCCGCGGATTCACCCGCCGGACTCTTCATCTTCTCGACGACCTTCAGCTCGATGGTGGAATAGATGCGCTCGTGGCGGGCGTCCCACGCGGACTTCACCTCGCCGACCTCCACCACGGCGATATGGTCCGCCTCCTGGACCAGCGTGGGTAGGTCCAGGGCGATCATGATCGATGCCCGCGCCACACCAGCGCCGATCAATGTCCGGACCGGCCCCGGCAACACTCCGGCACAGGGCAGGGCGACACTGGCGACGATGACCGAAAGGCGTGCCCGGGATGACCAGAGGGAAGAAGTCGTCCGCATGAGGAGACTGATTATAGCCGCAAGATCACCGCAATGCGCTTCACCCCGCCGCGGGTTGCGGGGTGATGGACGCCCCGGCGGCCGCCGGCGCGGCACTGGTGCCGGAGGCACCGCT
>JBDSME010000116.1:0-3404 GCA_039916065.1 Polyangia bacterium | reverse complement strand
AAGGCCGCCCCCAAGGGATTTCTTCGTGGACTGCTTTCGAGGAGGGTAGCCGATGGGACTACGTGATCGTCTACAGCGGGTCCAGGAGGCCGGGGTGGTGGCGGCGAACAACAGCGTTGCTTCATCCGGCCCCACCACCGCTGTCAGCGTCGAGCTGTTTCAGGAGCTGAAGGGGGAGATGCACCAGCGTCTCATCGACAAGCTGGACCTGCGCACCATCGACCAGCTCACCCGGGAACAGCTTCGCGACGAGCTGCGCTTGATCCTGGGGGGCGTTCTGGCCGGCACCGAACTTCCCCTCAATCGCAACGAGCGCGAACTGATGGTGGAGGAACTACTGGACGAGGTGACCGGGCTCGGTCCCCTCGAGCCCCTGCTGCGCGACCAGTCGATCTCCGACATCCTGGTCAATACGTACTCCACGGTCTATGTGGAGCGCTTCGGCAAGCTCGAGCTGACGGCGGTCCGCTTTCGGGACAACGAGCACCTCACGCAGATCATCAACCGCATCGTGGCCCGCGTGGGTCGGCGGGTGGATGAATCTTCACCCATGGCCGATGCCCGCCTGGCGGACGGCTCGCGGGTTAACGCCATCATCCCCCCCCTGGCCATCGACGGGCCGGTGATGTCCATCCGCCGTTTCGGCGGCAAGCCCCTGCGCTTCAAGGACATGCTGCGCATCGGCAGCATCACCCCCGACATGGTGGGGTTCATCGGCGCCTGCGTGCAGGCCCGCCTGAACATGCTGATCAGCGGCGGCACCGGCACTGGCAAGACCACAATGCTGAACGCGATGTCGTCCTTCATCCCCGAAGGCGAGCGCATCGTCACCATCGAGGATGCCGCCGAGTTGCAGCTGCAGCAGCGTCACGTGGTGCGGCTGGAGACCCGCCCACCCAACATCGAGGGGCGCGGCGAGGTGCTGGCGCGCGATCTGGTGAAGAACGCGCTGCGTATGCGTCCGGACCGGATCGTCATCGGCGAATGCCGTGGCGGCGAGGTGCTGGACATGTTGCAAGCCATGAACACCGGCCATGAAGGGTCAATGACCACCGTGCACGCCAACACCCCGCGCGACGCTCTGTCGCGCGTGGAGTCCATGGTGGGAATGGGCAGCGTCAGCCTGTCGGAGGGTTTGACCCGACAGACCATCGCCCGCGCCATCAACCTGATCGTACAGCTCACTCGCGGCACTGACGGCAAGCGACGCATCTCCAGCGTCTCCGAAGTGACGGGCATGGAGGGATCGGTGATCACCGTTCAGGAGATCTTCAAGTTCGACCAGCGCGGCACGGACAAGGACGGAAAGATCCTGGGGGAGTATCGCGCCACAGGTGTGCGCGCCAAGGCCATGGAGAAGATCGAGCGGTACGGTATCAATCCCGCCGACATCGTCCGCCCGTTCTTGGAGGGATAGACCAACTCCATGCGCACCATATTGATCGGCGTGGTCGCGGTGGCGGGCTTTGCCCTGTTCGAGGGGCTGTTTCACACCATCCGCTATTTCAGCGAGCGGAAACAGGACGAGCTGAAGCGACGCTTGCAATCGCTTGGTACCACGGGGGGAGGCGCGCTGTCGCTGTTGCGGCAGGGCAACCTGTCGAAGAGCCCCGGGATCGACGCCTTCCTCCGTCTGTTCCCGGCGGCCGAGCGGGCCGAGGCGCTGCTGGAGCAGGCGGAGGTGCGCATCACTGTGGCGCGTCTCTTCACCCTGTCCGGCGTGGGCATTCTCCTGGGCCTCCTGGCCGGGTTGCTCTCGCACGTGGGATTCTTGATGTCGCTGCTGCTGGCGCCCCTGGGGGGCTTCGTCCCCTTTGGCTTCGTCAGCTTCATGCGGACCCGCCGCAGCAACAAGCTGTCCGAGCAGTTGCCCGAGGCGCTCGATATGATGGCCCGCTCCCTCCGCGCGGGGCATGCCCTGGCCAGTTCGTTCAAGCTGGTGTCCAGCGAGATGGCCTCGCCCATCAACACCGAATTTGCCCGCGCCTTCGAGGAACAGAACCTGGGCATGCCCTTCGAACGGGTGGTAGCCCAGATGACCAAGCGCGCACCGGCCAATCGCGATCTGAAGATATTCGCGGTGTCCGTCATCGTACAGAAGGAGACCGGCGGGAACCTGGTGGAGATCATCGAGAAGATCGCGGAGACCATCCGGGCGCGCTATCGGTTTTACGGCAAGCTTCGCACCCTCACCGCCGAAGGGCGCATGTCCAGCTACGTGCTGGCCGCGCTGCCCATCCTGACCGGCATCTTCATTTCGTACACCAACCCCGAGTATTCCAGCCTGCTCATCACCGACCCCATCGGCCGGGCCGCGCTGGCCTATGCCGTGATCACCTGGGTGGTGGGGTTGCTGTGGATGCGCCGCATGGCGCAGGTGGAGGCCTAATGATCAGCTGGGAGCTTCTCGCTGCCGGAGGTGCCGGCATGGTGTCGGTGATCGCGGCCGCGGCGGGGCTGCGAGTCATGATGGGACGGCGCGACGAGGTGGTGCAGCGGATCGAGCGCACCACCGCGCTGTCCATCACCGCTGCCGCGGGCGGACGTGCCGGCGGGGGCGGGTCTCAGGAGGGGGGAGGCGGCGCCGAGAGTGATTCGTACGTTTCCCTGCTGGCACGCATTCTCCGTCCTTTGTCGTGGCTGGCGCGCCCCGGAAACAGCGCGGAACTGGCCCAGCTCCGCAACAGCCTGATCCGAGGCGGATTCCGCGGCGAGCACGCCATGGAGATCTTCCTGGGTGTGAAGCTGGGCGCCACCCCCGTCGTTACCATGGCGTTTCTGCTGGTGAACTCGCACCTGCCGAAACCCATCCATTTTCCCACCGACGCGGCACTGGCGCTGATCCTGGCGGCACTGACCTTCTTTCTTCCCAACCTGTGGCTGAGCGGCAAGATCGGCGAGCGGCAAAAGGCCATCGAGCGGGCGCTCCCGGACGCCATGGACCTGCTGGTCACCTGCGTGGAGGCTGGTCTGGGACTGGACGCCGCCATCTCCCGGGTGTCGGACGAGATGGTGTTGGCGGCGCCGCTGCTGGCAGAAGAGCTGCGGCACACCGCCCTGGAGATTCAGGCGGGCGTGCAGCGCGCGGATGGTTTCCGCCGCCTGGCCGAGCGCACCGGCGTGGAGGATCTGCGCGGCCTGGCCGCCACCCTCATCCAGACGGACATGTTCGGCACCAGCATCGCCCGCGCCTTGCGAGTGCAAAGCGAGAGCATGCGCATCCGGCGGGCGCAAAGGGCCGAGGAAAAAGCAGCCATGGTCTCGGTGAAGATGACCATTCCCCTCATCATGTGCATCCTGCCGTCGTTGATGGCGGTGGTGATGGGGCCCGCCGTGGTGACCATCGTAAGAAACTTCTCGGCGACACCACCATGACGAACCACGATGGCCACCGGGGGCAGCAG
>JBDSME010000115.1:0-3053 GCA_039916065.1 Polyangia bacterium | reverse complement strand
CTATCCACGGCTGGCGCCCTATCACGCATACCAGGCAGCGCGCTGTCATCTTCGCGACGGAGAGCCGCAGGCGGCCCTGGACTGGGCCAATCGAGTGCCCGTGGGGACCGTGCCCGATGCCGAAGCGGCTCTGGTCGCTCTGGATGCGTTGCGGGCGCTCGGCCGCTGGAAGGAAGCCGCCACCGCCGCGGCGGCCTTCCTGGTCCGATTTCCGCAGGGGCCGCGGCGCGCCGAGGCTCAGTTCAAGCAGGCGGAGGCCATGGAAAAGGCGGCGGCGGAGACCCGCGCCTTGGAGATAAACGCCGATCTCGCGGACATCACCGCGCTTTATCGCCGGGTGTGGGCTGAGGCGCCGCTTGACGAGTGGAGCAGCCGCGCCTCCGAACGCCTGGAGGCCATCGCCGCCGCGCTGCCTCCACCGGACGCCCGACTGGTGCGCACACACATCGCCGGCGAATGGTTCGCGCGCGGGATGGTCTATTTCGAGCGCAACCGGAACCCTGATTCGGAAGCGGCGTTCGGCAGCGCGCTGGCGGCGCCCGGGCTGGACAGCGATCTGGAGTGCCGAGTTCGGTATCACCGGGCACAGTCGGTCTGGAAACAACGGCAGCGGCCGCGGGCGGCGCCGCTGTTCGACGAAGCGGAGGCCGCCTGCGCGCGCGCGGGCAATCGCGATCTACACGCCAAATCGCTGTACCAGGGCGCGCGGTCCTGGGCATCGGCGGGCAACCGCCCTCTGGCCGTGGCCCACTATGCCCGCGTGGAGACCGAACATCCGGAGCACAGCTACGCAGACGACGCCCGACTGCGCGCCGCCGAACTGGCTGCTGATGCTGGCGACGAGCCGACCGCGAACAAGCTGCTGGCCGAGCTGACCCAGAAGTACCCCAAGGGCGACCTGCTGGGGGAGGCGCTGTGGAGACTGGCGTTCTCCGCCTGGCGGGGCGAGCGCCTGGAAGAGGCTTCGAAATGGCTGGACGAGAACCTCACGCGGATCCCCCACGAGGAGATCTGGTACGCCGAGGGGCGGGCCCTGTACTGGAAGGGGCGGGTTCTGGACCGCATGAAGGATCCCGTGGGAGCGCGCGCGTTTTACACCCGCGCCATTCGCGAGTATCCGCTGTCCGTGTACGCGCTGTTGGCGTTTTGCCGCCTGGGGACGGATGCGAAAAGCCCCCGCCACCGCGACGACCAGCGGCTGCGGGCCAGCTTGCTGAAGGAGCTGCGCGCGGGCGACAAGAGCGCCAAGGAGACCTTCCATTTCGGGCCCCGCGCGCTGTTCGGCCAGCCGGGATTTCGCCGCGCGGTTGACCTGGCGCGCATGGGCCAGGGGAGCGATGCCCGCCGCGAGCTGGCGCGCATGGGACTGCAGACCGCCGGCGACAAGCACGCCGCCGACGCTGACCGCGATGCCCGCGACGACGAGGAGGATCTGCTCTGGATTGCGGCCGTGCTGCTGGACAAGGCGGGCCTGTGGAACGCCTCGCATTCCATCCCCCGGTACACCCTGGACGACTACCGCCTGGAATACCCGCGGGGGTTGGGCGCCACCAAGTGGCGGCTGTCGTACCCGCGCGCGTTCGCCGAGCTGGTGGCCAAGAACAGCAAGGCCAACCACATCCCCGAGGCCCTGCAGCTCGCGATCATGCGCGAAGAGAGCGCCTTTTCACCGCGCATCGAATCGTTCGCCAACGCCGTGGGACTGAGCCAGATGCTGGTCAAGACGGCCCGGCGGTTTTCGAACGGCGCGCCCGTCACGCGCGAAGCGTTGATGGATCCGTCCAAGAACCTGGAATACGGGTCGCGCTTTCTGAGCTTCCTCTGGGGCCATTTCGGAAAGGCGGCGCCCTTGACCATCGCCGGCTACAACGCCGGCGAGGCGGCGGTGGATCGCTGGCTGGGCGAGCGGGGTCAACTGGCCATGGACGAGTTCATGGAGACCATCCCCTACGACGAGACCCGCAACTACACCAAGCGCGTACTGGCCTCCTACTTCGCCTATTCCTGGCTATACGACGCCAAGTCGCCCGTACCGCCCGTGCCAGAGAACGCCCGCCCGGCGCGGTGAGCTGGCAGCAGCTGGTGCACCGCCTTCCCCGGTCAGGATTTTGACGAATGGAGCAAGCTTTCAGGCGACGGAAGCACCGGTCCAAGCACCGGGAGGCGCGGCTTTGCCGCGCCGGGCGAGGCCGGGTTGGCCGCAAGCGGGTGGGCCCGCGGGAGGGCTTAGTCCTCCCGCGAGCGGCGAAGCCGCGCTAGGGCAGCGGCAGGGTGAATTCGTTGGCGGGGTCGCTCTTCGAGAGGTTCAGGTAGGGGGAGTAGGTGGAAACGCGCAGTTGCGCCGTGTCGGAGCAGAACTCCATGACGCGTAGATATCCGCCGCCGCCAAGCGCGCTCTCCTGATAGTTCGCCACCAGTTGGTGAACGCTGGCGCCGGACGGGTGCGTGCTGGTCAGGCGCGCGGCGGCCTCACCGGTGGGGCTGAAGACGTGGCCGGAGATCACGAACCTGACGTTCTCGTTGTGTTCGATCACCTTCTTCCACATCTCCTCGCCGTCGTTGACCGCGCCGGGCGGTGGGGCGGTGGCGTACATATAGGGACTGTAGCTCTGGCCGGGGCGGGCCACGTGATCGTACCGGGTGCCGTCCCAGTAGAGATAGGCGTGGGTCACCACCATGGCGGGCACGTCGGGGTGAGCCTTCAACACGGTGTCCGCCCACGTCAGGACGTCGTCGCGCGGGCCGAACTCCAGCGAGATCACCAGCCAGGCCATGTCCCCCATCATCAGAAACTGGGCGGTATTCTCCACCCGATCCACCTCGAAGCTCCCCAGAAAACCAGGGTTCTTGGCCAGGTCGGCGACAGGGAAGTAGCGGTTGATGAGGGTGCTGCGATTGCCGATCCCTCCCATCATCAGGTAGTCGTGATTGCCCTGGCTGACCACGTAGGGGACCACGCCGTCCAGCTTGTGCAGGGCGCGGGAGGCGACCTCCCACTGCGGGCTGACGTCGACGTCCACGATGTCCCCTTCGTGCAGGACGAAGGCGATGCG
>JBDSME010000114.1:0-2965 GCA_039916065.1 Polyangia bacterium | reverse complement strand
CGGTGCTGGCCTTCAGCGGCGGTGGGTTCAGCGCCGCCACCGTGCAGTACATCATGACCGGGTCCGACCTGGGGCGGCTGACGGTGTACTCGAAGGAGGCGCTGGCGAAGCTGAAGGCCATTCCGGGGGCGGTCGACACCGACACCTCGCTGATCACCGGCAACCCGGAGATCGAGGCCGTGGTGGCGCGGCGCAAGGCGGCCGACCTGGGCGTAAACGTGGCCGACGTGGCGCTGGGCGCGCAGTTGCTGATCGGTGGGGTGAAGGTTTCGCGCTACGAGGAGAACGGGAACGAATACGACATCCTGGTTCGCGCTGACGAGTCGTATCGAACCAGCCCGGAGGCGCTGTCGCTGCTGTCCGTGCCTTCAACGCGGTTGGGGGTGGTGCCGCTGCTGGACGTCGTGGACCTGAAGCGCGCTGAGGGGCCCTCGCAGATCACCCGCTACGGACGGCAGCGCCAGGTCACGTTCTTCGCCAACACCAAGCCTGGAGTGGGTTCGGGCGAGGTGGGTGCCGCCTTCGAAAAGGCCGTGGCGGCGATGCACCTGCCACCCGACTATCGTTTCGTGCCGTTCGGACAATCCAAGGAGATCGGGCGCACCGGCCGCAACTTCGTGATCGCCTTCGGACTGGCCTTCGTGTTCATGTACCTGATCCTGGCGGCGCAGTTCGAATCGTGGTTGCACCCCATCACCATCTTGCTGGGGTTGCCGCTGACGGTACCTTTCGCCCTGATGTCGCTGGTGCTGCTGGGGCAGGGGTTGGATCTGTTCACCATGCTCGGCATCCTGGTGCTGTTCGGCGTGGTGAAGAAGAACTCCATCCTGCAGATCGATCACATCAACCAGTTGCGGGCCGAGGGGCTATCGCGGCGGGACGCCATCCTTCACGGAAACCGGGATCGGTTGCGGCCCATCTTGATGACCACCGCGGCGTTCGTGGCGGGTATGTTGCCGCTGGTGTTTTCACGCGGCATTGGCGCCGAGTTCAACCGCGCCACCGCCGGACCGGTGGTGGGCGGCCAGATCCTGTCGCTGTTGCTGACCTTGCTGGCCACCCCGGTCGCATATTCGTTGTTCGATGACGCGTCGGTGAAGCTGAAACGCCTGTTTCGCATGAAGCCGCGGCCCGACTCGGAGACGGGAGCGGACGAGATCCGCGTGGCGCCGGAGCCCACGCACGCCGGGACGATGGGAGATGGCGTCGGTGTGCACGCCCACCCGGGGCGCGCGGCGGAGGCGGTTTCGTGAGGGGGCGGCGGGGGTGGTCAACTGATGGAAAATCCTTGAGCTTCGAATCCTTGAAATTGGAGAAACCGGTGAGAATTCGTTTTTATGCGCGGCATGTGCGGACCCAGGTGACTTTCGTGGTTGCGGTTGCGGTTGCGGTTGCGGTCCTTGCCGGTGCCATTGGGCCGGCGGCGGTGGCGCTGGCGGAGGCCAATCCGCCGGTCCGTGAGCTGACTCTGGACGACGCGCTGGCCGCCGCGCGCCGGGCCAACCGCACCTTGGTCGCCGAACGGGCGCGGCTCGAGCAGGCCCATGCCGTGGTGGATCGCGCCTGGACGGCCCTGTTCCCCACCCTGGCTGCGCAGGGCAAGTACACGCGGAACAACGTGGAGTTTGCCTTCGCGCAGCCGATGACGGGCACGTTGGTGATTCAACCCATCAACCAGTTCGACGTCGCGGTGAACGCCACCGTCCCGCTGCTGGTTCCCGCGGCATACCCGGCGCTGCGCTCCGTCAACATGAGCGCGCGAGCCACCGAGGAGAACGTGCGAGCGGCGGAGGAGTCGGTGCTATTCGGCGTGGCACAGACGTTCTTCGCGGCCGGAATCGCCGACGAGGTGTTGCTGGCCCGGCAGTCCAGCATCCAGGTGGCGCGGGCCACCGTCGATAACGCCAAGGCCCGGTTCGAGGGCGGCGCCGTCACCAAGGTGGACGTGGACCGAGCTCAGCTCGCGGTGCTCCGCGCCGAGCAGGCCGAGCGGGAGTCCCAGCTGGCGCGCGAGCAGACCTACCGCGCCCTGGCCACCCTGGTACAGCTGCCCCAGCCCTTCAAGGTGCGGGTCGCTCCCTCCGCGATGGAGGATGAGCCTGGGGTGCTGGCGGGCGGGGCCGGCGGCGGGTCGTCCGCTGGTTCGACCAAGGCGGGGCAGCTCCCCAGAAGGGGCGGCGCGCAGGACAATGAGCTCGCAGGGGCATTGCATCTGCGGCCAGAATTTCAGGCGCTGGAGGCGGCGGCGGCAGCCTCAGACGCTGAACGAAGTGGCTACGCCTGGCGGTGGGCGCCCAGCTTGTCGGGCTTCGGCATGGCGCGAGCGTTCAACTACGACAATTTCGCCAGGAAGTCGTACGCCTGGGCATTCGGTGCCCAGCTCGACTGGGTCCTCTACGATGGCGGCGTGCGGGACGCCCAACGGCGGCAGGCGGCCGCGCAGGGCGTCGAGACCCGGGCGCGCGCCGAGGTGTTGCGCGAGAGCATCCGCGACGATCTGTTGAATGGTCGCCGTCAGGTGCAGACCAAGCGTCAGGCTCAACAGACCTTCGAGAACGCCGTGGCGCTGGCACGTGAAACCATCGAGCTGGTGCGCATCCAGTACGAAGCGGGGCAGGCCACCCAGATAGATCTGCTCACCGCCCAGGACAACCTGGTCAACGCCCAGCTCGCGGTGGCGCAGGCCCACTTCGACCTGGCCGTCGCCGACCTCACCCTCCGCCGAGCCGCCGGCACCTTTCCGGCGCGCTGAGGCGGCTGCGCCGCCGCAAGGGGCCTGCGAGACCCCCTCGGACCATCGGAGTTGCTTAACGACATAGCCGGTCCAGCAAAGCTGGGCCTCCCGGTGCTCCAATCGGCCTCGCGGATCGCCGAAAACGGAAACTTGCTTTGGTCGTCTACGCTTCGATCGGGTAAGGCATCGAGCCGATCGCGGCGCGGGGGTTAGTCTCCTTCACTCACGATC
>JBDSME010000113.1:0-6624 GCA_039916065.1 Polyangia bacterium | reverse complement strand
GCCCCGTCACTGCCGCAAAGCGGTCCTGAACCCACCGCTTCTCCCCCGAACCCCAAGGAGCCCAGGACATGCACCGCATGAAGATCGGTCTTGTCGCAGCCGCCGTTCTGTTGGCGTTGACCGTCTGCGCGTACGTTCTCGTCACCGGTCCGCTCAGGGACGCCGCAACGCGCGATGTCGAGGACCAGGTCGGACGGGCGCAGCGGTTGCACAGCGAGTTGGCGCGGCTGGAGGCGCTCGATTTCACCAACCTGGTGTCCACGCTCAGCCGCCGTGCTGGTTTGATCGCGGTATTCGACCGCTCCATCGAGACCGCGCGCCGTCAGGCCGCCTTCGAGGAGTGCGAGTCCATCAACGGCAAGCTGGGCGTGCAGCGCAGGGCCGACATCGTGCTGATCACCGATGCGCAGGGCAAGGTCATCGCGCGCGACCTGAACGTCAACGCCATGTTCGGTGAGGATGTCCGCAAGCAGTTCCCCGTGGTCGCGGCCGCTCTGAACGGACTGCCTTCCGGCGGGGTGGCCAGCCTTTCCAACCGCATGGCCGACATCGCGGCCGCCCCCCTGGCGCGCCCTGATGGCAAGGTGCTGGGGACGTTACTGATTGGATACGCGGTGACGGCGCGTGACGCTCAGTCCAGGCGCGACCAGCTGGGCGCCGACGTAGGTTACTTCTTCCAGGGGCAGGTGCAGACCTCCAGCTTCGTGGAAGGCAGTGGCGCCGACGCCAAGGAAGACGGCAACAGGACACATGCCTTGAACGCGGCGCTGTTCCCTGCCCAGGGAAACAAGCCCGGCGTGGAAGCGTTGGAGAAGGGTCTTCCTACCGGCGCCTTCCGTGTCTCTCTGGACGGACAGGACTTCCTGGCCATCGCGTCGCCGCTGCACCCGAAGGAGCGAACCGCCGGGTTCGTGGTGTTGCAATCGCTGTGGCGCGCCGAGGGAATGGCCAGCGATGTGGGAAACAAGGTCTTCATGTTCGGAATCCTGGCCTTGCTGGTGGCCTTGACCGCGGCGGTGATGACTGCCGGTCGGTTTATCAAGCCGCTCGACAAGATTGAGCTGGGCGTGGCCGAGATCATCAACGGAAACATCGATTACACCTTCAAGCCGGTCGGTCCCGATTTCGAGGGGCTCTCCAACAGTCTGAACGTCATGTTGGCCCGCCTGCTGGGGCGCGAGGAGCCCAACGAGGACGCCGTCGACGAGGAAGAGAACGAATCGCAGCGCTGGCAATCCGACCAGATGGTGGTGGAAGAGCTGCCGGCCGGGGCCGTGACGGGCCAGTCCAGCGTCGATCCCGCCGTGGTCGCGCTGGGCAACGAGAACGAAGGGTCTTATTACCCCCGACTGTTCAACGAGTACCTGGCGGCGCTGAAAGCGGCCGGGAAGCCCACCAAGGGATTGAGTGTGCAGATGTTCACCGCCAAGTTGCGGCTGACCGAGGGTGGCCTGAAGCAAAAGTGGAAGTGTAAGCAGGTGCGATTCCGCGTGTCGCAAGATGACGGAGAGGTCACTCTGCGTCCCGTTCCGGTCTTCTAGACCCGACAGGTTTTCGGTCGTGGAGGGCCAACCGCGGGTAGCGACAGGGCTTGACCTGCTGAGCGCAGCCGGCGGCTCGGCGCTGCTATCGGGGCGGCGGGTAGGGGTATTGTGCCATCCAGCATCCGTGGCTGCGGACCTCACTCACGTGGTCGATCGGCTGCTGCAGCTCGGGATCCGACCGGTGCGGCTGTTTGGTCCCGAGCACGGCGTGCGGGGCGAAGCGCAGGACATGGCGGGCGTGGAGGGAGGGCGAGACGGCCGGACGGGCATCGCCGTGACCAGCCTTTACGGCTCGGCGTTCGAATCCTTGACGCCACCGGCCGCAGAGCTGCGCGAGCTGGATGTTCTGGTCGTGGACCTGCAGGACATCGGCAGTCGCTACTACACCTACGTCTGGACCATGGGCTTGGCCATGAAGGCGGCAGCGGCGGCGGGCGTGGCGGTGGTGGTCCTGGATCGCCCCAACCCGCTGGGGGGCGTGGAGATCGAGGGCGGCACCGTCGACCCCGGCTATGAATCGTTCGTGGGGCTCGGCGCCGTGCCAGTGCGACACGGCCTGACCATCGGAGAAATGGCGCAGCTGATTGCCTCGGGCATGCCCTGGGGCCCGGCCCCCTTCGATCGCCGCACAGACCTGGATTTGACGGTGGTGAGCATGGGCGGGTGGCGTCGCGAGATGACTTTCGAAGAGACCGGACAGCCCTGGGTGTTGCCGTCGCCCAACATGCCCACCGTTGACACGGCTTTCGTGTATCCGGGGATGTGCCTGCTGGAAGGCACCAATCTGTCGGAGGGCCGTGGCGTGACCCGCCCCTTCGAGATCGCCGGCGCCTCGTACCTGGACGGCGATCGCTGGGCGCGCGATTTACGCGCACTGGAACTGCCAGGGGTGACGGCCCGACCGCTGTTCTTCCGTCCCACCTTCCACAAGTTCCACGGGCAGTCGTGCGGCGGTATCCAGCTGCATGTGACCGACCGGGCCACCTTCAAACCCTACCGCACCGGCATCGCCCTGCTGGCGTGCGCGCGCGCCCAGGCGCCAACCGCCTTCGCCTGGAGGACAGAGCCCTACGAATTCGTCAGTCACCCGCTGGCCATCGATCTGCTGAACGGCACCGACGCCGTGCGCCTGGCCATCGATGGCGGTGGCACGCCGCGGCTGGCGCTGGAGGAGAGCGTCGGTCGATTCTCGGCGTTCGAACAGGAATTTGCCGAGCGCCGCCGCGCGGCCCTGCTTTACTGATCGCCATGCGCGTCGCCCTGTTTGGGGGGAGCTTCAACCCGCCGCACGTTGCACACCAGCTGGTGGGGCTGTACGTGCTGGAGACCGCGCCGGTGGACGAGCTCTGGTTCGTGCCGGCGTTCCAGCATGCGTTCGACAAGCCGCTGGAACCCTTCACGGAACGCTTACGGATGTGCGAGCTGGCGGCGGCGGCGCTGGGTCCACGGGCGCGCGTCTGCGACATCGAGGCGCGCCTGGGCGGCCCTAGCCTCACCTTGAAGACTGTGCAGCGCCTGCAGGGCGAGCATCCGGGAACCGCGTTCTCGGTGGTCGTGGGAGCCGACTTGATCGGCGAGATCGACGGCTGGTACGGTGCCGCGACCTTGCGGAGCCTGGTGCCGTTCATCGTGGTGGGACGCGAGGGTGCCAGCGGCGGGTCGACCCCCAGGCCCGAGGCGGGACCGGCGCCTGTCGCCATGCCGGCCATCAGTTCAACCGAGATCCGCCGGGCCCTGGCCAGTGGGGGAGATGCGGCGCCTTTTCTGGCGAAGAGTGTCCTCGACTACATCACCTCGCGTGGGCTATACGGATCGCGCCAAACACCATGAGGACGCAGCGACACCAATGAAAGCAAAAGAAAACAAGACGGCCAAGCCGGCCCAACCGGCGATGAGCGAACAGCCTGAGGCGCTTGAGGTGGAGGATCACTCAGAGGATCACTCACCTGAACCGACGCCTGTGGTGTTCATCATGGGCGCGGGCGTGGTGGGAACGGCGCTGGCGGCTCGAATGGTGCGCGCGGGGGTGCCGGTGGCAGGACTTCACGGCCGCCAGGCCGAGCTGTCTGATGCGGCCAGCGCCCTGTCGGGCGTGCTGGCGTCCAGCGGCGAGATTCCGGACATACTCAATCAGTCCGATGTGGTGATCATTTCAGTGCGCGACGAGCGCATCCGCGAGGTGGTGGAGCGCCTGATCCGCGAGAAGCGGCTGAACAAGAACCAGGTGCTGTTGCACACCTCGGGCGCCAACGCGTCGGGAGACATCCTGGCACCGGCGCGTCCGTTCGTGAAAGCGCTGGGGACGTTGCACCCGCTGGTGTCGTTCGCCGACCCCCGGGTGGCCATCGAAGGGATGCGTACCGTGGCCTTTGGGGTGGAGGGTGATCCCATCGCCCGGCGGGTGGCGGGCAAGCTGGTGTCGCTGCTGGGCGCCCGGTTCGTGGTCCTCGACGCCAAGAACCTGGCCCTGTACCACGCCGGCGCGGTGATGGTGTCGAACTACGTCGTGGCGCTGGCGGATCTGGGTAGGACCTTGCTCATCGAGGCGGGAGTTCCCGCCTCCGAGGCGCTGCCGGCGCTCATACCGCTGATGACCAGCGTGGTGCAGAACCTGGCGCACGTCGGATTGCCTGGCGCCATGACCGGGCCGGTGGAACGCGGCGACGTGTCATCGGTGGAACGGCACCTTGAGATCTTGAAAAAGCGCGCCCCGCAGTTGGTCGATCTCTACAAGCTTGTGGGGCGGGACGTGCTGCGAATCTCGCTGCAAAAGAGCCCGCTCGATGCCGACGCGGTGGCGCGGCTGGAGGCCCTGTTCGGGGGGCGCGCCGGTTCGGTATAGTCGGTTCAAACTCACAGCAGGAGCGTTGATGTCCACCTTCAGTGTTCGCAAGCAGTGCACGTTGCTCACAGCGGGACTCATCGTGGCGACTGTGCTCACGACGGGAGCAGCCGAGGCGGCAAAGCCCGAAGACGTGTTCAAGGGAAAGATCTTCATCACCAAGAACCGACTGCCGGATCGTTTTCCTTCCAGCGGGGCGTTCATCAGCGCCGTGCAGTCGAAGAAGATCGACAAGGTGTGGCCGGTGGAAGAGAAGGGCCCAGACCACGGCGTCTGGAAGCTGGAATACATCGCCTTCTTCGCGCAACCCCTGGACGACAACGAGATTCAGCTGAAATTTTTCGACATCACCGCCGGTGAGAAGAAGTTCGTGGCCGCCGACCCGCAGTACACCACCGGCAAGGGGATGCGGGTCTTCGGCTCCAGCATCGAGCTTGCGAAGCCGGAATTCGACGTCAACAAACACTACATGATGACCATGTATTCGCGGGGAAGGGCCATCGCCACCACCTCGTTCTGGTTGCGCGGCAAGGGCGCAAACTACTCGGGCAAGGTGGAGTTCTCGGACGAAGAGACGCGCAAGCACTAGCGGCTTCGCCGCCGCAAGGGGCCTAGGAAGGCCGACAGTGGAGATGGGAACCCTGGGAGGGTTCCCAAACCCTCCCGCGAAGAGTGGAGGGCGGCAAAGCCGCCCTCCACTCACGCGATCCGACCCCCTCGGAGTTGCTTAACGGCCTAGCCGGTCCAGCAAAGCTGGACCTCCCTGTGCTCAATCGGCGTCGCAGTCGTTGGAAACAGAAACTTGCTTCGAGCGTCTACCTTTCGATCAGGTTAGGCATCTAGCCGGGGGTTGCAGTTGACCCCTTTGGGGGCGGGGGATACAAACCGGGAGTGAGAACGGACTGGCGTGTCGTGGTGGTGGGACTGATGCTCCCCGTCCTGGGAACGTCGGCGGTCGTTGCTCGGGCGGCGGCGCCGGAGGGCAGTGATTCTGAAAAGCGCCCGCGCCGCGCCGGCCGCGCCGTTCTGGGCGGCGACGCACTGGGTAAGGTTCGAGAGGTGCTGGCCAGCGCCGATTCGGACGCGGTGGTGACAGCGCTGGGCGGCCTGGCGGATTCGGGCGCCTCAAACGCCGCCCTGCCCATTGTGGAACTGCTGGCCGTGGGGCCTCCCCCGCCGGCGACGATCGCGGCGCTGGACGCGCTGAAGAAACTGCGAGACCCCACCTCCGTGGAGTTGCTGAACCTGTATGCCGGGCACCGTTCGGCGGAGGTTCGCAAGCATGCGGTGCAAGCATTGGGGGTGTTCGCGGACGCGCGCGTGGTGCCGACGCTCATGGAACGGCTGGGTGACAGCGCACCGGACGTACGCGCCGTCGCCGCCGAGGCTCTCGCGACGCGCGGCGAGAAGGCGGCGGTGCCCCGCCTGATGGCTCTGCTGAAGCGAAATGATGCCGGCGCGGCGGCGCCCCTGGGAGCGCTGGCGCCGGTCAGCGCCCTGTCCAGCATCGTGGCGCTTCAGGGCAGCATCGACGATGACAACCTGGCTGCTGCGCTGGGCGAATTGCTCAAACGCCGAGATGCCCCGGAATCCGTGCGGGTCGAGCTCGTGAAAGCGCTGGGGCTGGTCCCCGGCGCCTCGTCCACCACCGCGTTGGTCGAGTACGTGGCGGAGTCGTCAGGGGGCGACCGCCGCGCCTCAAGGATCGAGGCGCAAAAAGTGATCGACGAACGGAGCAAGTCAAGATGAGTGCGGTTATGAATCCGGTGGTGACCGGCTGGAACGGGGCGGCGCGCCGGGCGCTGGCATGGTCGGCTCTTATGTTGGTGCCGCTTTCTTGCGCGTCCGCGGACCTGGGACCTGCGGGTAGCCCCCAGGACATCGCGGCGGCGTTGGGCCGGGGACGACCGGTTTCCCCGCGGCCGGTGAATGAAGCCGGCCGACCGCTGGCGTACCTGGCGCTGGGTGGGACCGGTGGCGCGCGGCTGGCGGCCTTTGATCTGGGGCAGTCGAAGGTGCTGTGGTCGGTCTCGGCGCCGCTGACTGGTCGGGTGGTCGCTGGCGCATCCGTGCTGGTGCACGCCCATGGTCCGTTCCTGGTCGGACGCGAGGTCAACAGCGGCGCGGAGCGGTGGCGCAGTCCTGTTCCCACCGGGGAAATTTTGGTGGGGTATGCCATCGACGACGACACAGTCTTCTTCGTGGCCCGCAAGGGGAACGAGCTGCGCGGTGGACAGT
>JBDSME010000112.1:0-9957 GCA_039916065.1 Polyangia bacterium | reverse complement strand
TTGGCGTCGACGAACTTCTTGTGAATGATCAACCCGTCGGAAGCGGCGAAGCCACCGATGGAGTTGATGGCGTAGGTGCCGGTCACCACGTACTGCTCCCCCGTCTTGGCCACCAGCGGTTTCGGCTTGCCGGTCTTCCAATCCTTGAGGGGATAGTCGGCGACCAGCAAGGCCCGCTCGATCTTGGTGGTGGGTGTGTCGGCCATGAAGAAGTGCGGCTGATCGCAGGGGCGGCACGCGGACGTTCCCTTGGGGGCCTCGGCCACCGCGGGAGGCACCCCGGCCTTCGAAGCCTTGGAGGCCGCCTTGGAGGCCTTCACCTTCTCTTTTTTGTTCTTGGAGGCCAGTTCGTCGTTGCACTTGCGCTGCTCCGCCGGACATTCGTAGATCTGCAGGAGGTACGCCTTGACCTGCACATCCTTGTCGAGGTGTTGAGTCATGTGCTTGCGCAGGCCGTACACCGACAGTTCTCCCGTCGGGTACTGCTCCGGAGCGTTGTTCACGTTGAAGTTGGGCTGCGGAGGCAGATCCACCTTGATCGGTGGCAACTCTTGCCCCTGCGCGAAGGCGCGGGTACCACCCAAGGTGGTCATCCCCGCCAGGCCGGTGAGCAGAGCCAAGGCCAGCGGCACCATCAGCCGCGCAACTTTGGGAAGGTGATATATAGCCGGCCGTGCTCGCGATGAATCGACCTTGTCGCGTGCAACACGTGCCGTGCTTTGAATGTCAGACGCTGATGTGGGGGCCCCGAGTCGGTTCATGAATCGCGTCTCCTCGGCAACGGGTTTTTACGAGCGTGACCTGAATAACACGCTGGTTTTCGCCTCGCAAGACAGGATTCCCGCGCTACCGCTGCTGTTCGCGACCATTCTCGTTATCGTGGGCCAAACCGGGTGCCGCCGCGCGGCGCCTTCCCGTGCTTCCGACTCTGTCTCGGAGGAGGCACGGCGCGCCGCCGAGGCGCTGCCCCAGCGCGTGGCCCCGGCGCTGCCTCCGCTGCTGCCCCCGCCGGAGGCAGTGGCGCGCTCCGCCGGCGCGCATTCCGGCGGAGCCGTGAAGGTGCACCTGGACTCAGAGCCGCTGCAGCTCAACCCTCTCGGTGAGGCGGACGCCGCCGCGCTGCAAGTGGTGATGGGCCTGGTCTACGAACCGCTGCTCGAATGCCCATCGCCCGGCCAGGCGGCGGGCGCCTCGGGAGGTGACCGTCCCAACTACGGTCCGAACTACCGTCCGATGCTGGCGGAGGGCTGGCAGGTCTCCCCCGATGGGTTGCGCGTGACCTTGTACCTGCGCGGCGGTGTGAAGTGGCATGACGGACACGCCTTCAACGTGCTTGACGTGCAGGCCTCGCTCGAGCCGCTCCTCCTCGCCGCCAGTTCGGGCTCGGCGACCCTGCGCGCGTCGCTCCAGGATGTGGCCAGCATCGAGCTCACAGGCGACAGACAGGTGCGACTGGTCTTGAAACGTCCTTCCGACTTCGCGCTGCGCGCTCTGTGCGACATCGCCATTTTACCGGACCACCTGTTGCGGGGACCCACCGCCGATCCCGCCGCGCTGGCCCGGCAACCGGTGGGCACGGGACCGTTTCGCTTCGTGGCCTGGGAACGTGGAAAACGCATCCGGCTGGCGCGCGCCGCCGGCTACTGGGGTGGCCCGGCGCCACTGGACGAGATCACCTTCGAGATCGATCTGGACGGCGCGCGCGCCCTGATGCGCACCCGGCGGGGCGAGATTGACGTCTTGCCGCGCGTCTTGCCCGTTCACTATCCCGATGAGGTCGATCCAGTGACCCTGCACGGCGCGCTCTCCCTGGTGCGGCTGCGTCCAGAACGCTGGGCGTACGTCGCCGTCAATCATCGACGCGCGCCTCTCGATGAGGCCCACTTCCGCCGGGCACTGTCCGCGCTGTGGGACCGCGAACGATTCGCGCGCGATCTGCATCAGGGACTGGCTCACCCCATTGGCGCCCCCCCATTTGCGGGGCTGGCGGCCGCGCCAGCGGGGCGTGACCGCGCCGCCACCGAGATGGACGCCGGCGGTTACCGCGACAGCAACGCCGACGGGGTGCGGGACATCGCTGGCACCCCTTTTCGCGAGACCCTCCTCATCGGGGCCGGGGCGCGCAGCGCCGCCACGGAGGCGCAGGCTTTCGTGTTCGAGGCGCGCAAGGCGGGGTTGCTGATCGATCCGGTGGTGATCGATCCGGCGGTCCTGCTGGCCCGGGTGCGGAAAGGAGATTTCGACCTGGCGCTGATGCAATGGGAGGGACGTCCCGACGAAGATCCCAGTTCGCTGTTCGGCGCGACCGGAGCCTTCAACTTCGGCGCCTATCGCTCGGCCCAGGTCGAAGCGCTGCTCGATTCGATCCGCGTCGCCAGCGGGCCCGCCGCGCGCGCCCCTCTGCTGGCCACCCTCGGCGGTATCCTCGCCCGCGAGCAGCCGCTGCTGTTCCTTTACCAGTTCGACGTTCCCGCTCTGGTGGCAACGCGGTTGCACGGCGTTGCCACGGTTGCCGGTCATCTGGACCTGCGACGCGCCTGGGTGGAGCCTTGAGCAGGGGCGGGGGCCGCCGCTGCAACCTGCCGGTCCTCTCCGGAGCAGCCGCCGCGCTCATGCTGGCCGCGTCTGGTGCCAGCCACCCGGTTGGCGCCTCGCCGCGCGCCCGGGCGCCGCGAACGGCAGTCGCCGCCCCCGGGTGCCCGCCCGGGGAACCCGTGCCGGGACCAGGGGTCGCCGATCCTTTCCATGTGCCGGCCCCCGTCGCCACCCAGTACAACGCCGACGGCAAGATCCTGTACCGCCAGGGCCGCTGGGACGAGGCACGCCAGAAATACCGCGCGGCGGAGGCCTTGGACCCCGACTTCCAGGCTCCGGCGCTGAACGTCGCCTGCTCGTTCGTGCGCCAGGAACGATTCGGGGAGGCGGTGCGGGAGGTGGTGCGGCTGATTGACCACGCCTATCTGCCGTGGAGTGAGGAAGTGCTGGCGGCCGCTGATCTCGGCGCGCTGAAGATCAGGCCAGAGGGTAAGCAGGTGCGGGCGGCCCTGGACGCGGCCCGCCTCCGCTGGGCCGAAGGGTTGCAGAATGACGTCATCCTGGTGGCGCGCCTGCGCCCCGCGCTGAAGCTGGGCAAGGGGGCGGAGGCGACGGCCGAGGCCACGCCGCAGGGCGGGGCGTCCGCGGCCGACCAGGGGCCGAGCCGCGAACAGGCTCTGGTCCTGGGCCAACGGCAAGAGGTGTTCGCCTGGTCACCGCGCACCCGTCGCTACCGGCAGCTCACCAGCCAGGAGGGGCGGGTTCTGGCGGCGGCACGTTCCAGCGATGGTCGACGACTGACAGTTGTCACCGCTCAGAAGCTGATTCGGGTTCAGGGAGACGAGGGCGAGGTCGCCCTGCGCGGCGTTGCGATCGACGAGGTGGATCTCGGCACGCTGGTTCCCGTGGGGCGGGGTGTGGTGTCCGGTGACGTGCGGAGCCTGGCGATCCTGCCCATGGGGGCTGGATTCGCTTACCGGATCGACGTCGGCCCGGGTAACGTGACCAGTTTCGTGCTCACCGCGACAGGCCTCGACTCCCGGCGGGTACCGCGTTCGGCGCGCCCACTGGCGCTGTTGTCAGGCCGAGGGGTGGTTTCGCCGCGATCTGACGTGGTCCTCTCCGACGGCTGCGCCGGATTTGCCGGTGACCTGCGCGTCGCCGGCCGCCCGCCGGACGTGCTCATCCGCGGCCCGGGCCGTAAGCCTTCCTTCGAGTTGCACATCGGCGGCCCACACGGCGCGGCTCTGGTCGGCTTGCCCATCCCCTGAGGCCCCAGCCCGCTCGCTCACTCGCCCCGGGTCGACGAAATCTTGCGTGTGATCTTATGTAGGATAACGTGGGTTCATGTCTTCAAATCGTCGCCCGCAGAAATGGCTTTGTTGCGCCGCCTTCGCGGCGGCATTCTGGATCACCCTTCGCGTGGTGGCGGCACCCGTGCCACCTGCGCCCCTGATGACTTCGTCGTCGTCCGATACCAGCCTGGTCACCGACCAGCCGGTCCCTTCAGCTGAGGACGCGGAGCTCCGCGATCCCGCGCTTGAACGGCTGATCTCCGGCCTGGTCCAAACCGCTCGCCGCGGCCGCCGCTAGTCTGTCCCCGAACGGGCAGGCTCGACCCCTGAGTCCGCGGGCACGTGAACTGGTATAGAAGCCAGGCGTGCGCAGCATGACTGGTTATGGCCGCTCGTCGGCCGATATCGAAGGCGGCCGATCGGCAGTCCGCCTGGCGGTCGAGATCCGTTCCGTCAACCACCGGGGGTTCGATCTCAAGTTGCGCTCGGACGAGCCGGACGCCTACTGCGACGCGGAGATCACCCGGCTGCTGCGCGCGTCCGTTGAGCGCGGCAGCGTCTCCGTCACCGTACGCAACGACAGGCCTGCCGGTGCGGCGCTGGACCTTACCCGCATCAAGGCGACCTACCAGTCGCTGGACCGCATGCGTCGCGAAAGCGGTATCTCCACGCCCGTCGATCTGGCGACGGTGGCGGCGTTCATGAGCGGCACCAAGGCGACAGAAAACCCCATTCACGGCGAAGAGATGTGGACCAGACTTCGACCAGCGGTGGAGGCCGCGATCGCCGAGCTGCTCGCCACCCGCGCGCGCGAGGGGACGGCTCTTGGCCTCGACATGGGCGCCCGGGCGGCCCACTTCGCGACCATCGTGGACACGGTCGCGGCCGGCGTGGGGGCGGCGCCCGCCCGTTTCGCGCGCCGTCTCGAGGAGCGACTTGCCGCGCTGCGAGATGCCCCCGGCTTCGACCAGGGAAGGGTCGCCCAGGAGATCGCCCTCATGGCCGAGCGCCTGGACGTCAGCGAGGAGTTGCTCCGCCTAAAGACCCACCTCGAACACTTTCGCGCCCTCCTCGAGGCGCCCGGAGCCGTGGGACGAAAGCTGGATTTCGTCATCCAAGAGATGGGGCGCGAGATCAACACCGTGGGCTCGAAGGCGCAGGACGCCACGGTGGCGGCCCAGGTCATTGATGGCAAAGCAGAGCTGGAGAAGATCCGCGAGCAGGCCCAGAATATAGAGTGATGAACATGACCACCGGTCCCACCAGGCGCAGCGGCATGCTGTTCGTCATCTCCTCGCCGTCGGGCGCGGGGAAGACCACCCTTGCGCGCATGGTCGCCGATTCTCAGAAGCTGGTGTTCTCGGTGTCGTACACCACCCGGGCGCCGCGGCCGGGTGAACGGGACAGCGTGGACTACAAGTTCGTCACTGATGACGAGTTTTCGCGGATGGTGGAACGACAGGAGTTCGCGGAGTGGGCCATCGTTCATGGCAACCGCTACGGCACCGCCGTGCACGCGGTGAACCGCGCTCTGGAAGACGGCACCGACTACCTGTTCGACATCGACTGGCAGGGTGGCCAGCAAATTCGCCGGCAGTGGCCCACCGAGAGCGTGCTCATCTTCATTTTGCCGCCGACGATGGCCGAGCTGGAGCGCCGTCTTCGCCGCCGCGCCACCGACTCGCCGGAGGCCATCCAGCGCCGCTTGGCCATGGCCAAGCGCGAACTGGAGCACTACGGCGATTATGATTATCTGGTGGTGAACGACAATCTCGACCGCGCCCACCAGCAGTTGAACGCCATCGTCGAGGCGGCCCGGTGTTCGCGCCAGCGGAGCGCCCACCTGGCGGAAGAGTTACTGGAGGAGGGAGCGTCGGTCGGCGTGGGGGCCAGCGTGACGCCCCTGGTCGCCGCGCCCCATGACTGAAGCCGTCCGGCAGATTGTCAGCACCGTATCGAAGTACGACCCCAGCGCCGATGTTGGTCTGATCGAACGCTGCTTCGACTTCGCGGCCGAGCGTCATTCGGGGCAGCGGCGCCGTTCCGGCGAGCCGTACGTGGTGCATCCGGTGGGGGTGGCCCGCATCATCTCAGACTTGCGCCTGGACGTCCCGTCGGTCTGCGCGGGTCTGCTGCACGACTGCGTCGAGGACACCAGCGCCACCGCCGACGACATCGGCCGGTTGTTCGGGCAGGAGATCCAGTTCCTGGTCGAAGGGGTGACCAAGCTGGGACAGATCCCCTGGACCACGCGCGAGGAACGACAGGCCGAGAACTTCCGCAAGATGCTGCTGGCGATGGCGCGCGACATTCGCGTCATCCTGATCAAGCTGGCGGATCGCGTGGACAACATGCGCACGCTGCAATACATGTCGCGCGACAAGCAGGAGCGTATTTCCAGCGAAACCCTGGAGATCTACGCGCCACTGGCCAACCGGCTGGGCATCCAGTGGATGAAGGTCGAGCTGGAAGACCTGGCTTTCCGCTACGTCGAGCCCCAGGCCCACGCCGATCTGCTGGCGAAGATGACCGAGACCGCCGAGGCGCGCGAGGGGTACATCACCGAGGTGGTCGCCAGGCTGAAGGCGGTGCTGGAGGAGGCGGAGATCCTGGCCCAAGTCTCGGGGCGCGCCAAGCACCTCTGGTCAATCTTCCAGAAGATGCGCAAGACCGGCCGCGACGTGGAGCAGATCTACGACATCATCGCCTTTCGCGTGATGGTGAACTCCGTCCGTGACTGTTACGGGGCGCTCGGCATCGTCCACTCCAACTGGACGCCTATTCCCGGTCGTTTCAAGGACTTCATAGCGCTTCCCAAACCGAACCTTTATCAATCGCTGCACACCACCGTGATCGGTCCCCGATCGGACCGCATGGAGGTGCAGATCCGCACGCAGGAGATGCACCGGATCGCCGATCAGGGCATCGCGGCGCACTGGCAGTACAAGGAAAAGGTTCCCATGGGGGCGGGCGATGGCCAGGCCTTCGCCTGGTTGCGCCAGCTGATGGAGTGGCAACGCGATCTCAAGGACCCCACGGAGTTCATCGAGACCGTCAAGATCGACCTGTTCCAGGATGAGGTGTTCGTGTTCACGCCCAAAGGTGACGTGAAGGCGTTGCCCAAGGGGTCGACGCCCATCGACTTCGCGTACGCCATCCACTCCAAGGTCGGCGACAGCTGTTCCGGCGCCCGCATCAATGGGTTGATCGTGCCGCTGCGCTACGCGCTAAAGAACGGCGACACCATTGATATCCTCACCTCGCCCAACCAGAAGCCGTCCAAGGACTGGCTGAAGTTCGTCGCCACCAGCAGAGCCAAGACCAAGATCCGCCACTTCATCCGGATGGAGCAGCGGGAGCGTAGCCGGCAGATGGGGCACGACCTGCTGGCGCGAGAGCTGCGCAAGCGCGGGTTTGGCCTGCCCACCATGGAGCGCGACGGGCGCGTCGACGCGGCGGCGGAGAAGCTTCACGTCGGCAACGCGGAAGACCTGCTGGTCGCGGTCGGCTACGGCCGCCTGACCGTGGAGCAGGCGGCCAATGCCATCGCCCCGGGGGTGGAACCGGACACCGCTCCCGGCGCGGAGGGGCCAATCGCCTACGAAACGCCGCTGCCGGGATTACGCCGGGCTCCCAAGCGCGCCGTGGGGGGGGTTCGCGTCCAGGGAGAGAGCGACATCCTGGTGAAGTTCGCCAAATGCTGCAGCCCGGTGCCGGGTGATCCCATCATCGGTTTCATCAGCCGCGGCCATGGCGTCGTCATCCATGCCCCTGACTGTGAACGGGCCATGGCCCTCGACCCGGCACGCAGGCTGGAGGTCTCCTGGGACGATGAATCCAAGACCCTGCGGCCGGTAACCGTCGAGGTGCAGGCGGACGACCGGCCGGGACTGCTGGCTTCGCTCTCCCGGGCGTTCACCGAAGGGGGAGTGAACATTTCCCAGGCCAAGTGCCGCACCTCGGAGGACGGGAAGGCCGTGAACACCTTCCAGGTGTCGGTCGGCCACGTGGACCAGCTGAAGACCGTGTTGCGCAACATTCAATCCATCGACGGGGTGGTCAGCGCATCGCGGCGGTAGCGGCTTCGCCGCTCGCAGGGGACGAAATGCCCGCTTTTCCAGCGGAACCAAATTGACGGGGGTATCTCTGCCTGCTAAAAACCGCCCGCCATGGCATCGAACACCCGCCAGACCTGGAAAAAGCGCACACGGCGCCACACGAATATGGGCAAGAAAAGGAAAGCCAAGGAGAGTCGCAAGTCGACCCCTTCAGCAGCCGAGCTGTTCGCCGGGTTCGGCGAGCCTACGAAGTCTTCCTGATCCAAGCTGGCCTGGCGAGCGGCGCCGGTGAACCGGTTCCAGTGCTTTGCGATCCGTTCGTGAGGTTGATTGGACCACGCCGACCTAAGTTGACCTCCTCTCCGCAGTCCGCGTAACATCGCCTGGCGACTCAGGGATGAAGGACCCGCTTGGGCCCCCAGGTGACCAGGAGCCGGATGAAACTTTGCCCGACGTGCAAGACCAAGTACTCTGACGACGCCAATTTTTGCCCCCGCGAGGAGTGCGCAGGAGCCGGTGGTCCCCAGCGGCTGGTGGCCGAGGTCGAGACGGCACCCGTACGCTTCGTTCCTGTCTCGCGGATAGGTGGTGGCCCGAGTGGCGAAGTTTGGCAGGCGAGCGATGCCCAGGCAGGATCGGCGGCAGGATCGGAGGCAGGATCGGAGGCAGGATCGGCGGCAGGATCGGAGGCAGGATCGGCGGTGGCCTACAAGATCGTCGCCGCCGAATCGCTACCGACGTCGACGGCTTTGGAGCGCGCCCAGCGGGAACTGCGGCAGCTGCAGCGGGCCCAAAATCCGCACATCGTCAAGGTCGTCGACTTCGGGAAGACGTCGGAAGGACGACTGTTCGTCGCCTCCGAGTTGGCCAGCGGCGAGCCTCTGGACCAGGTCGTGTCGCAGGCTGGCCCGCTTTCCCTGGAGCGGGCGAAGAGGATCGCTGCCCAGATAGGCGAGGCCTTGCTGGAGGCGCAGAAGGTGGGCGTGGTCCACCGCGATCTGGCCGCGAAGAACATCCTGGTCTCGGCGGACGACCAGGTGCGGATCATCAATTTTGCCATCCCGCGGCCGCTGCTCGACAACGTGTTCGGCGTTCCCGAATACATGTCGCCCGAGCAGTCCGAGGGCAAGCTGATTGACCAGCGTTCCAATACTTACAGTCTCGGTGCGCTGCTCTACTTGATGCTGACCGGGCAGCCACCGCACACTGGCGACTCGGCGCGCGCCATCCTCGACGCCATCCAGAAGGGCGAGATAACTCCTCCCAGCATCAAGCGCGCCGCAGGGGTTTCCGGCGGTGGTGGTTCTTCGCCGCTGACGGCCGAGGTGGATCGGATCCTCTTGAAGGCGATGGAGAGGAACTCCAGTCGCCGTCCGCTCACCATGCGGCAATTCCTGAACGATGTATCGGGGTTGATCATAACCGAGCAGTCCGCACCCGCGGCCGCATCGGCCGGTGGTGGCCGTGACAACGCATTCGCGCGCACCATGATGTTCGCGGGTGGCGCGTCGGAGGTGCAGAAGCTGGTGGCGCAAGCGGTGGCGGCGCGCCAGGTGGTTGGCAACAAGGCGCCCGAGTCGGCGCCGGCGGCCGCGCTGGAACTCTCTCGCGACCCGCTCGCCGAAACGCCGGTGCCCCTCTCGGTTGGAGCGAGTCCGTTGACCGCGTCCGTGACCCCGTCGCCGGCGGCCCCGTCGGTCCCGGCGTTGGAGAGCCCTTCCGGAGCCAACGTATCGTCAGCTCATCGGCCTGCCCATGGCGCGGCTGTGGCTGCCACCATGATCGCCATGCCCGCGGCCCCCCCGGCGCACGTGCCTGCCGTGGCCGCTCCGGCGGACGTCATCGATGTGGCCGGCGCGCAGGTCCATCAGCCGGCCGCCACAAGTCCAACCACAGCGACGCCTGCCCCGCGAAGTGCGGGCGCGACGCCGCCTCCCGGTGGCCCCGATTCGCCAAATTTCCGAGAGACCCTCTGGTTCAAAAAGGGCGATGTCGATCAGATGATCGCCGATGCCCGCACCAAGATGGCCGCACTGGCCAGCGCCAACGCCGCCAAGAAAGAGGCCGAG
>JBDSME010000111.1:0-4071 GCA_039916065.1 Polyangia bacterium | reverse complement strand
TCACGATTCCACACCCGGATGTAGACGTCCCGAACCAGGTGATCATCCGTGGCCTGACCCTTGATACGCGCCGTCTCGCCGGTGACCACGGTGGGGCCCGTCACCGTCAACACGGGGGGCGTCACTTGCCACTCCGGTTTCCACTGCGGATGAACGGCCCCTCCCACCTTGATGTCGCCTGCCGCCACGAACGCGGTACGTCCGCTCTCCATCTCTACCCGGGTGAACGTTCCCAGCTTGCCTGTGACATTGAACGCGCCGCCCTTCGCGGCCCGGGCCACCACCAAGGCGTTGTCGTTCGCCCCTTCGCGGAGCGGGGTCGCATCCCGCGTCACCGTCACGGTTCCCGTCGCCGGTTCGGGCGCCGGTCCGGCTGGAGCCACCTTGACCTTGATCTTGTCGGTGACCGACTCGCCCAGCGTGGTGTCACCCACCGCCAACTCCAGCTGGTACTCGTCGCCCCGGAACGCCGGGCCCACCTCGTACGCAAACGAGAAGGTCTTGGTCTCGCCTGGAGCCATCTCCTTGGCGTCGAAACGACCCGCGCTGATGAGAATCCCTTCCTGGCCACTGCCATTGCGCAGCACCGCCTCGGTGTGCAGTGCCCGCCCCGCGCCGATGTTCTTCACCGTGACCAGCGTGTGCACCTGCTCCCCACGCTGCACCTGCCCGTCCCGATTGCCCTTCACGTCATCGACAGTCTGGTAGGTGTAGGCAAACAGGGGGCGCGCCTTGCCCTCGATGTTCAGCATCATCTCCGCGGTGCTGGCCTTCACCGCCCGCTGCGAGAACACCGTCCCCTTGATGGCGTCCGTGCGGGTAAATGACGACGAGGGGACCTTCACCACCAGATCGTAGTTCTTCGACTCACCGGGGCCGATCTTCCCGAACACCATCTCGTTCTCGTCGAAGATGGGGCTGTCGCTCTCCAGCACGGCGCGCACGCGATAGGCAGGCACCGCGCCGGTGTTCTTGACGGTGCCGCGAATCTTCACGTTCTGGCCAGCGGCGATCTTGGTGTCAGCCTTCTCGGTCTGCAGGGAAAGCTGCAGCTGCGGCGTGGCGGCATTGCCACCACCGTTCGCAGTGGTCGCCCCCGCAGCCCAGTCCACGCCCAGTTTTTCCAGGGCCTGAGCCAGCTTCTTGTCCTCGGCGGCACGGACCTTGTCCAGGTAGGTCTTGGCACCGGCCAGCAGCTCGCGGCGGCGGAATCCCTTGACCTGCACCAGGAAGTCACGGGCAAACTCCATCAAGAAGTCGTTCTTCTGGTCGGAGTCTTCGTCAGCCGCCGGTTCGTCTTCGTCCTCGTCGGCCAGGACATCGTCATCGTTGTCGTGCTTCTTTTTGTCCCCGGGCTTGGGAACCAGGAGATACGACACGGTCTCCTCGGGCTTTTCCCCCCGGCGGACGCTGGGGTGCTCGAGGTGCCATTCATAATCGGCTTCGCGGCGTTTGTGCGCCGACGACTGCAGCCGGATCCAGGAACGCTCCCCCTCTTTTTGCACCAGCATGGGGACCGTCTCGATATCCGGAATCACCCCAACCCCCTGGATGGAGATGTCCCCCGGCGTCAGGTACTGCGCCGTGGTCAGCTTCAATCCGAGCTTGTCGTCCTCGGACTTGTCACCGAACGGGACCGGCGAATTGATGTCGAACAGCACCTGCACAGATCCTTTGCCGAACGTCCCTTCGCCGATGACCACGCCGCGGTCCAGATTCTTCATCGCGCCAGCCACGATCTCGCTGGCGCTGGCTGAATTCTGGTTCACCAGCACCGCCAGCGGAACGTTCGGTTCATGACCGCTGTCGGTGGCGGTTTCGTCCTTCCGCTGGGCCCCGCCCACCCCCACCATCGACACCAGGGTGCCGCTCTTGATGAAGGCGTCGGAGACCTTCTGCGCCTGCTCGTAAAGGCCCCCGGGATTCCCGCGCAGATCCATGATGATGCCGCGCACACGTTCCTTTTCGAACATCTGCAACGCGTCGCTGAGGTCGTTGGCACTGTTGGCGGAGAAGTGCAGCATGTGAAAGTAGCCAACCTTGGCCGCGACCTGTCCAGGTCCCGCCGGGACCGCCAGAACGCGCGCCGGCGGATCGATGGCCGGCGGGCGGATGAAGGCACGGGTGATGGTGAATTTCTTCTGACCGACGGTCCCGTCGCGATCCACGTACACGTCCACGTTGGTGTCCACGTCGCCCCGCAGCCGCTCCACGGCCTCGTTCAGGGTCATGTTCATCGTCGATTCGTTGTTGATGCGGACGATGTGGTCCTTGGGCTTCAACCCCACGCGCATGGCGGGCGTGTCGGGCATGGGCCGCTTGACGGTGATGCGGTTCTTCTTGTCCATCTCGATGACGATGCCCAGCCCCCCGAACTTGCCCTGGGTCTGGGTGCGCATGTCCTTGTAGGTCTCCACGTCCAGCAAGACCGAATGCGGATCCAGCGTGTAGAGCATGCCGTTGGTGGCAGCCATCTCGATCTCCACCAGCCGGCGGGCCTCCTCCTTCTCCGGGACCGGCTGCAGGTTCGGCTGCACGAAACGGAAGATCTCTTGCAAAGTGGTGCGCAGGCTCCAGGGCGCATCGACGCGGTCGATGGGGAAACTGCGTTGCTGGCCGTTGACCTTGACAGTGACCTGCTTGGGATCGCGCTCTGGCCAGCGGTCGATGAGGATCTCGGGGACATCGCGCTGCACGAAGTCCAGGGCGCCGACCAGCATGCGCCGGGGGTCCAGGCGGTTCTTGTCGAAGTAGTTCTCGCGAACATAAAACAGCGTCCGGGAAAAGATCGGTAACAACGACAGGTCGTACTTGGTGCTGGATTTCGTGGCGGCCCGCAACTGGCTGTCGCCCCCCACCCGGATGCCGTCGCCGCCATGGCGTACGGTCAGAACCAACGCCGCGCTGCACGCGACACCAAGAGCAATGACCTTGCTGAACCGCCGCATGCGCGACTCCGGGGAAGAGGATGGAGGAGGGGAAGAGGAGGACGGGCCGTCGAGTAGATCCATGGGAACCGGCCTTCGAATGATACCGACTGACCCGCGGACACGCACGGCTTTTAGGCAAAATGAGGGAGGTACGACGCAAGTACGACGCAAGAACCAGGGGAGGACCACGAACGACCGCGGCATTTTGCCTGCGGTTTTCGCATATACTGCGGGCCGCGAATCTGATGCCTATGCCGACGCAGCCGCTGCCTCCGGGGACAAACCAAGCTGGCGGCGGCGGTGGCCGGGCACACCCGGCGGACGGCGCGCAGGGCCGTGGCGCCCCCGCAGGTACCGCCAACGAACCGACGGACCGGGCAGCCACGGGACAAGGTGGCAAGCCAGGCAAACTCTGGGTCGTGTCAGCTCCCCTGGGCAATCCTGACGACCTTTCCCCACGCGCCAGGTCGATCCTGACCACCGCCGACGTGGTTCTGGCCGAGGACACGCGAAGCGCCCGCCGCGTCCTGTCGCAGGCCGGCCCCCAGCGCGCCGACCAGCTGGTGCTGTCCTGTTTTGACGCCAACGAGGCGGGACGTGCCGACGACGCGGTGGCGCGCATCGCCGCCGGCCAGAACGTCGCCTTGCTCTCCGAGGCGGGCACCCCCCTGGTCTCCGATCCCGGCTTTCGCGTGGTGACCGCGGTGATCCAGGCGGGGCTGGTGGTCCAACCCATCCCCGGTCCGTCCGCCATCCTCGCCGCCCTGGTCGGCTCGGGACAATCGCCCGATCGTTTCACCTTTCTCGGCTTCCCTCCACGCAAGAGCGGCGCCCGCCGACGTCTCTTCGAGACGCTCCGTCTGCACCCCTTCACGCTGGTCCTCTACGAGTCCCCTCTGCGCACCGCGGAGACCCTGGAGGATCTGGCCGCCGTTCTGGGAGGCGAGCGCACCGCTTGCGTGGCCCGCGAGTTGACCAAGACGCACGAGGAATTCGTACGGGGCACGCTGGCCGCGCTCTGTGATCGTTATCGCGACGATCGCCCCCTCGGTGAGGTCACCCTGGTGGTGGCCGGTGCCGATCCTCAGGCGGCGGACAGCGATCCCGCTCTGACCGATGAGGCGCTATCCCAGCGGGCCGC
>JBDSME010000110.1:0-6504 GCA_039916065.1 Polyangia bacterium | reverse complement strand
GCCCTTCGAGCCGGAGTTCGAGGCGAGGGCGTTCCAGTAAGCGGCTGGCTTGACTCCCGCCACTTCGGCGTCCGCCATCGTGCGCAACATCACCACCCTGGTGGTGGTTCCCCCAGCACCGCCGCCTCCCACGCCGGTGTCTCCTGATGTGACCGTTTCGGTGTAACCCCCCACGAAATCGAGACTGAGAATGCGCGATACGACGGTGCCACCCGCACCTGCCGCGCCTGCCGCTCCTCCGGCTCCTCGGGTAGTGCTGAGCGATCCGCCTCCTACGCCCCCCGTGATCCCCTCGTGCCCGCCATTAGCACCACCGGGGCCGGTCTGCGCGGCTGCGCCACCGCTGCCCCCTACGCCGCCTTGACCACCGTCCACGCCACCCGTGTGGCCACCGGTATGCCCGGCCGTGACACCGCCCGTGGCTGCTCGGCCGCCTCCGGTTCCGCTGGTGCCCCCACTGGAGGTGGGCCCGCCGCTTCCGCCGCTATTTTCATTGACACCAACAGCGGCATCACCGTTCAACGACGCATAGTCGTAAGTGCAACCGCAGACCGATGCAGCCAGAGCGGCAAACAAGCAAACAAGACAAGAGCGCAACATTTCAGCTCCTCAGGTAAACCACGCAACTTATACGCGACGACTGCAGAAATTGCGCGCCTAATGACCTCGGGAAGATTCGGCTCCGAGCAATTCGCTCTCAGCAAAGCGTCCTTAATGATGAACTACCGGGGTCGAAGACCTTCACGCCCTGATTGCGGCGCTGAGGGCGGTAGGATGCAACGTCATCGACAAGATCGATGAATCTGATTGCGGCAAGTTTGCCTGGGTCATCGATCCAGAGGGGAACAAGGTCGAATTGTGCAAACGCCCACCGGACAATGAACGGGCCCTGGTGATCACCATCGCCATCACGCTTCACCGAGCCAGGCGTGGCGCCAAGCATGAGCCGGTGCGGCGATGAGCCGCGCGCGCCCTTTGACTTGGGGGCGCGCGGGCGCTATCCCCGGCCATGCTCTTTAGCCCACTGACTCTGCGGGGAGTCACCGGTGCGAGCTGAATAACTGGCAAGTAGACGTGGGCAACAGTGATGTTTGGCGGCGTTGCAGCAACTTTAAGAACCAGTTGGGCCAGACCGACAACGTCGTCTGCGCACAATGGCCACCAACGGCGGTTCACATCGCAAGGAAGGATCGCAGGATCAATGAAGCACAAGCTCGTGCTGGGTACGCTGGCGGTCGGCTCGCTTCTCGTCGGTGGATGCTCGAGCAGCAGCGGCGGGACCGATCCGGTCCTTTACCGCCTGGGCTCCGGTCAATACGTGGTCGTTTCAATGGGCGATGGCTCCAATGACGAATGCAAGTTGGGCATCGGGATAGACACCATCTTCTCTCTGACGATCGACAACGCCACAGGCCGCACATCACTTGGACGAGGGCCCGCCGCACCGTGTACAGCTACGCTCGGTTGCGGAACCATCAGCGACAATGCTGGCACGCTGACCAGCGATACCCCGCGACCTATCAATCCGTGTTCGGCGCACACGTTGGTCACCAGCGTCCTCACGCTCGTCGGGGACCAGATGCTCGCTCTGGATCTTACTCACACAGAGGACGATCGCATGAGCTGCGGCGACTCCCCCGACCCTTGCACCTCCCGTTTCACGCTGATGCTTTCACCCAACAAGACTCCCTGATCCGTGACGGCCTCGACGCACCGGATGCCAGTCGGGCGGCGATGTGGCTCGGCCCAGCCGCCTAGCGGTTTCACGCGAGCTGGCATCTGATGCCGGCCGCCGTGGTCGTCGCTCTTGCAATCCTGGCGGCCAACCTGGACGTCGAAGGGGGCGCGACCATCGAGGCCCGACAGGGCAGCGCCCCCTTCGGAGTGCTCGATCCGCCTCACGCCGCCTCGGTCGCGGTCGTGACGCCAGAAGGCGGGGCGCTCGTCACCGGCCCCAGCGGGCACCTCAAGTTGCGCTACTTCCCGGCCCTGACCTCGGCCCACATCGACGGCGCCGGTGGCGAGCGACTCTACGTTCTGCACCAGGCCGATCTCACGGCGATGCTGGTCACCGATCGTCGCGCGAGCTGGACCTTGCGCTTGAGCGGCACCACGGGGGACACCGACTATGCGGCCTTGACACAACTGCTAGGCAGGACCCAGAGCCAGCTTCCGGCCGTGACCGGGTTGACCATGGCCACCGCGGTCCTGACCAGCATCTTGGCCCTCGATCGGCGAACCGAACTCGAGACCTCGGTGGACCTCTTGCATCGCGCCCCCCTGGGCCAATCGCCCGCTTCGCCCGAATCGAACCTGTCGTTTCCGAACTGTCCTCCCGCTCCGCCACTGCCTGATCGTCTTCTGCCGCCGCCTCGCCCCGCCACCCAGGTTGCACCACCCGGGGTCCAGCCCCCGGCTCCTGCCCTCATGCCTCCGCCGGTCGTCAGCCTGCGCCCTCCCCTCGATCCAAATGCCACCCAGCAACCCTTCCCTGTGCAAGACCAGATCACCCTCACGCCCAGTCTCATCCACACAGTCACCCGACAGGACACGGTCGATCTTCGCGCCGGCCTCGGATCACTTTGGCTGTCGACGGGGCTGAACATGCTCAGAGTCGCTCCGCATGTCGGCTGGCAACACGCATTCGCGCGCGAGTCCCGCATCAGAGCCGGCGTGGGGCTCGTCTACACGGAGGTTGCGCGGTTGCCACGAGGTTGCAGCGCGGCGGAGCAGCCGCTGCCCGAAAGGACTCTCAAGCCGGTCGCGGATCTCGGGGTCAGCACGGTGCTGGTTCAGCATCATCGACTACTCTTGATTGGTAGCGTCACTGCAGCGGCGCTCTGGTACTTCGACCCCGTGATCGGGCGCGCCGGGTCGCTCGGCATCTCGACCATCCAGATCGCCGCCACCATGCCCCCCGAATGGAGCGTCCGCCTGGACGCCTCGTTCTCGACCAGCCTCAGCCGCCGACCCATCACCGGGGATCCTGACGAGACCGTCTTCATGGCCGCTCTGCCCATACGTTACTGGAAGTCGCCCGACGTGTACCTCGAGCTCGGGGGCCGCTGGGCGGATCGAGCGCCGCACCTCGCGGCGGAGGGCTTCCGATTTCATCGCCGCGAGATCTGGATCTACGCGGCGGTTGGCGGAACCTTCGGCACGGCGCGGATGTCGCCGCTCAACGCCAACCCCGCGACGACCGCGAGCATCAGCCCCGGCGATGCGGCCAGCGGGACCGCCCCGCCCGGCACGGCACCGGCCAGCACGGCCGCCGAGGACCTCGCCGCTCCCGACACGATAGAGCCCCCGCAAACGGAGTTGCCATAGCTGAGGCCTGGACCGCCGCGGTCGAATGATTGTAAGTCCTCGCCCCGGACCATTGGATCAGAAACTTCAGTATCCGGGTGTGGGAAATCTGGAGGACATCGGCGACGGCTCGCTGCCCCGGGGAACGACGACGCGATGATGCTGCGAGAGACCGCCTAGTGCACCGCTCTAGCACCAGATCAGCGCCGCTGTGGAAATGCGCGGCCTTCGGTGCTTCACTCAGCGTATCCCGTCGTCGCAGGCGATCGATCCTCTCTGGTCGCTGCACGTTTCTGGGCGGCCGAATGTGTTCGTGCAGGCGCAACCGCCCATGCAGGCGCACGTCGGTGTGCCGTGGCATTTGTCCGGGATGGGTGCACAGGACTCGCCGCCTCCGCCGGCGACGCCGCCAATCTCGAAGACGCACACTGTGCCGGCGGGACAACCCGTCGCTGGACAGACACCGTTGAAAGCGCTGCCGTCAATGGAAGCACCGCCATCCGGGTACGAGCACGTGAGGGTGGCGTCGTCTCCGGCATCGCCGCTTGGAGCTGTCGTGCAGGCGCCGCCGATACAAAGCAGCCCGACACAACATTCGCGCGCGGTGCACGACTGGGCCGCCATCCGGCAACTGCCGGCATCACCCTGTCCGCCACTTCCATCGGTGCCGCCGCCGCCACCGGTCCCCGCGTCTCGGACGCCCGCTCCGCTCTGGCCACCTCCGCCGTGCGCACCCGCTCCGCCGTCGCTCGGCGTCTTCGTGCGGCCACAGCCCATGATGACCACCGCCGCCGCCAACACGCGGACTGAACCACGGGCAACAGATGTCATCATGGTGCGCCCGTGCTGCCAGGGGTGAATGGGCTATGGTCATCGCGTTCGCCGTGAAGAACCATCAGGCAGTCGAGCAGCTCTATCGTGAGAAGTGGGGCTATGTGCTGGCGACCCTGATCCGGGTGCTGGGCGATTTCGATCTGGCGGAGGAGGCCGCGCAGGAGGCATTCGCCGTGGCGTTGGAGCAGTGGCCGCAGGATGGCGCTCCAGAGAATGCCACGGCGTGGTTGGTGCAGACGGCGCGGCACAAGGCGATGGACATCCGCCGGCGAAGGGCGAACCTGACCCGGAAAACGGAACAACTGGAGGCGCTGCAGCAGGCAGAGACGGACCCGTCCGAAGCGGGAGAGTTGCCCGACGATCGCCTGCGATTGATCTTTGCCTGCTGTCACCCGACGCTGGCGATCGAAGCTCAGGTCGCCCTGACGCTGCGAACGCTTTGCGGCCTGACCACGGAGGAGATTGCCCATGCGTTCCTGGTGCCGCCGACGACCATGGCGCAAAGACTGGTCCGCGCCAAGGCGAAGATTCGTGGCGCCCGCATCCCCTACCACATTCCTGACGAGGACCAGATGACCGAGCGGGTGGAGGCGGTCACGGCCGTCATATACCTGGTCTTCAACGAGGGTTATTTTTCCAGCGAAGGCGAGCAGGTCATTCGCCGCGAACTGTGCGCCGAGGCGATTCAACTGGCGCGCATGCTAAAATCATTGCTCTCCTCGCGGGTGCCGCCGGAAGTGGACGCCCTTCTCGCGCTCATGTTGCTTCAAGACTCAAGGTCCGACGCGCGGCTGAACGGACTGGGAGAGCTGGTGCTGCTGGAAGACCAGGACCGGAGGCGCTGGAACCACCACCAGATTACTGAAGGGCTGGCGCTGGTGGATGGGGCGCTGAAACGGGGCGGCGGCGTTTACGGGGTGCAGGCGGCAATCGCGGCCTTGCATGCGCTCGCCCAGACAGCGGCGGACACCGACTGGAAACAGATCGCTGTGCTCTACGACATCCTTGGCCGCTTGAATTCGTCGCCGGTGGTCTCGTTGAACCACGCTGTCGCCGTGGCGATGGCGGATGGACCCGCGGCCGGGCTGGCGCTGATAGATCAACTCTCCGCTGCCGGAACGCTGAGCGGGTACTACCTGCTTCATGCCGCCCGCGCCGATCTGCTGAGGCGAATGAATCGCCGGGAGGACGCGGCGGCGGAATACCGCCGCGCCCTGGAACTGGGAGGCAACGTCGCGGAACGCCTGGTCCTCCAGGGGCGGCTTGAGGAAGTCACGGCGGGCGGCGGCGGATGATCGCTGCTGGCGACGCTACGCCGGCACCTCCGTGATGGGACGGATCTCGATGGCGACGTGGGGACTGGCCGCCGGCATCCTGGCGACAATGGCCAGCGCTTCGTCCAGGTTAGCGGCCTCTATCAACATGTACCCGCCCAGTTGCTCCTTCGTCTCCGCAAACGGGCCATCGGTGATCAAGGATTTTCCGTTCTTCATGCGCACGGTGGTGGCCGTCGCCACCGGCTGCAGCGGGTTTCCGCCGCGCAGCTTCCCACTTTGCCCCAGTTCCTGAGCGAACCTCCCCATTTCAACGGACACCTTGCCCTTCTCAGCCTCGGACAGCTGGTTCCAGGTCTCCTCGTTCCCATAGATCAACAGCACATACTGCATCGTGTCTCCTTCCGGCGGCACCTCGCCGCCCACCCCTAATCGAACGGCAAGGCGCCGGATCGACATGCCCATGTGCAATCGGAGCGCTGCGCCCAGGTGTAGACGCCGAAGCCCCCGAGAATGAGATGACCATAGGAAGATCCCGTTCCAGTCTAATTTACCGCCTGTTGTGGTGGGCCTGCGTGCCGTTCCGCGCGTAGCTGTTTCGAAGGGGGTGGTGGGCGGGTTTCTAGGGCTTGGGACGGGAATCGGTGGCTGGAGGAGCACGCGTGCTGGCCAGGGGCGGAGGCGCGAGGCCGAGGAGAGCACGCCAAAATTTCCGACCACATGGGCCTGGGCGGAGGGACCGCGGTCGCGAGGCGTGTCAACAGGGCCAGGGCTGCAATTTCTATCGCGGCGGACAAGCGCGGCTGGGAGCGACGATTGATCAGGCGGCACGCCATCTCCCGCGTGGTGAATGGGTTGCGCCTCCGCTTCGGACGACCGGCGCTGGAAATCGACTGAGGTCCTGACAGCGGTGCGCGCCCTACGCCGGCTCTATCGGGTCTTTGGGAACGAACAGCACCAAGACCAGGCTGGGCCAGCTCGCCAGAAACGCCACGGTGAAGAACCAGGGGTGCCCCAGACGTTCATTGAGTGGTCCCGAGATGGCCCCGGAGAAGGTGCTGGCCAGCGACACCACAGCCGTCGCCAGGGC
>JBDSME010000109.1:0-5034 GCA_039916065.1 Polyangia bacterium | reverse complement strand
CCGCCCGGGATGCGCAGCTCGGGCGATTGACCGACGTGGCGGTGGGCCCCGACGGCGCCGTCTACATCGCCGACACCGACAACGATTGCGTGAGAGTGGTGGCGCCGTCGGGAATCATCTCCACCTTCGCCGGCGTTTGCGGGAAGCGGGGCTTCTCCGGGCAGAACGGCCCCGCCACCGAGGCGCGGCTCAATCGACCCTATGGCGTGGAGGTGTCCGCCTCGGGCGACGTCTACATCGCGGACACCCACAACAACCGCGTCCGCGTGGTGTTTCACTGATTCGAACGAAACGACTGGGGGAGGCGCTCACATGAACAACGTCAAACGGTTACACATTTCACGCATTGCTGGTCTCTGCACGGTCGCCCTGGTGGCGGCCGCGACGGCTATCGTCGGACGTCCCGGCATCTCGCACGCCTGTGGCGGTCTGTTCTGCAACAGCCGCCCCGTCGATCCCCTGGCTCCCTTGCCGGTCGCGCAGACAGGCGAAAACGTGGTGTTCGCCATCGACAAGGATCCCGCGGGAGGGGCCACCACCCTGACCGCGCACATCCAGATCTTGTACGCTGGCGACGCCGCCAAGTTTTCCTGGGTGGTGCCCGTGGATGCCGTTCCCACCGTCAGCGTCGGCACGGACAGGCTGTTTTCCACCCTGGCCTCCGTGACCCAGCCACAGTTCACCAGCCAGACGGCCATCGACGGTGAATGCTTGCCCGATGTCGGACCGTTCTATCCCAGTGGTATGGCGACGGGAACCGGCGGGTCCGCGGCGTCCACGGGCGGGCCGCCCCCCCCCGCCGCCGGTGGCGATCGCGGGGTGGTGGTTTCGTTTCAGGGGCTGGTGGGCCCCTACGAGACGGCCGTGATCAGCTCGACCGATTCCACGGAGCTGAAGCTGTGGTTGACCAAGAACGGCTACATCGTGTCTGACCAGGCCTCGGGCCTGATCGACTCGTACGTGCGCGACGGGAAGTACTTCGTGGCCTTGCGCCTCACCAACGGAGCGGGGGTCAATACCATCCAGCCCGTGGTCCTGAAGTTTCACGGGACCGAGCCCTGCGTGCCCTTGCGCCTGACCGCCATCGCGGCGAATCCCGACATGCAGGTGCGGCTCTGGGTGCTGGCGGATCAGCGCGCCGTTCCCAAGAACTTCCTGGAGATGAAGATCGACGACGCGCGCATCGACTGGCTCTCCGGTGGATCCAACTACAATCAGCTTGTCAAGCAGGCCGCCGACCAGGCGGCGGGGAACGCCTTCGTGGCGGAGTATGCCGGGCCCTCCCGGATCGCAGCCGGAGCGCTGTGGACCGCCAGTCAGTACAACCTGTCGGCATTGCAGGCCGCCCAGACGCCCCCGGCGTACGTGCAGGCCCTGCTGAACATGGGCCTGGGCAACGATTCGCAGACCCTGGTGCTGCTGACCAAGTACATCCCCATGCCGGCGGCGGTGAAGGCCATGGGGATCACCGATTCGCAGTTCTACGGCAACCTGTCCCTCTACTGGTCGCAGTATGCGTTCCCGGCTTACGATCTGGCGGGCCTGACTACGGAGGTCAACAGCAAGATCATCGAGCCCCGGCATGTGGCCCAGATGATGATCGATGGCCATGCCTACCTCACGCGCCTCAACACCTTCATCTCGCCCGAGGAGATGAACACCGATCCTTTGTTCATCCTCAATCGCGATCTGCCAGAGGTGCCGTTGGTTCGGACCGCGATCTTCCGCGCCATGTGCGGCAACCGCCAGTTCATGGCCTGCAACGCCCCGGTACGACTGGAACTGCCAGACGGACGCATGGCCTGGGTGCGGAACGCCTCAAATAGCGCCACGTGCGGATACTCCCGGAACTACGACCTGTCGAAGCTGCAAGCGTTGCCGGCGCTGGATATCGCCTGGCAGCGCGAGGAATCGGGCGAGGGAATGGCGACCGTCGACAACAGCGCGGAGATCCGGGTGGGGCTGCTGGCCAACAACGCCGCCTTCCCCAGCGAGCAGACGATGTTTCCCATTCCGAGCCAGGGCGTGCCTGACGCCACGACGGACGCCGGGGCACCCGACGGGGGCGGCGTCAAGGACGTCCCCAAGGACGTCCCCAAGGAACAAGGAGGCGCCGGTGGTTGCGGTTGCACGGTGGTTCCGTCCGCGACCGCGCTGTTGCTAGGAAATGTGATCGCCGTGATGGGGGTGCTCGGTCTGGCGTTGGCGCGCCGTCCCTGTCGGCGGCGGCTCTCTCGACGTCGCGCCCGCAACGACAACGGAGTTCAGACATGACGGCCATGAACCACGCAAGGTACCCAATTGTGAACAAGCTGAAGCGCACCAGCACCAAGATCACGACGACCACCAATCAAACGAGAAATTCGCAGCGCCAGCCAATTTTGCTGGCCGCTGCGGCGACGTTAGGGCTGATGGCGCTTGGCACCCTGGCCGCGCCCGGAGTGGCCCGGGCGTGCGGCGGCCTCTTTTGCGACGGCCCCCCCGCCAACCCCTTCCAGCCGCTGCCGGTGGCCCAGAACGGGGAAAACGTGGTCTTCTCGATGACCCGAGATCCCGCGGGCGGCGCCTCTCACCTGATCGCGCACATCCAGATCCTGTATACCGGCGATGCCGCGCAATTCTCCTGGGTCGTTCCCGTGGATGCGATCCCGCAGGTCGGGGTAGGCACCGATCAGCTCTTCACCGCGCTGGCGCGGGTGACGCAGCCCCAGTTCAACGCCGCCTATGCCACCGAGGGGACCTGTATTCCTGACTCGAAGCACGGGGAATTCGGCACACCCACCGCGGGGCCGGCGGGGACCGGCGGCAGCGCCGGCAGCGCCGACGCGGGAAACGCCGGCGGAAAAGGAGTGACGGTCATCTCCCAGGGGGCGGTGGGACCGTTCGATACTGCGGTGTTGAAATCTGACGACCCGATGGCCCTGAAGGTTTGGCTACACGACAACGGCTACGTTGTGAGCGACCAGGCCGCGGAGATCATCGACGCCTACGTTCGGGAAGCGAAGTACTTCGTCGCCCTTAAGCTGCTGAACGGCAAGGACACGTCTGCCATCCAACCCGTGGTCTTGAAGTTCGACGCGAACGAGGCCTGCGTGCCCTTGCGGCTCACGGCCATCGCCGCCAATCCGGACATGCCGGTGCGCCTGTGGGTGCTCGCGGATCACCGCGCCGTCCCGATCAAGAACTTCCGGGAGCTGAAGCTCGACGAGGCCCGCATCGACTGGACCAGTCAGGGAGCGAACTACAACGCGCTGCTTGGTGAGGCGGCCAACGACGCTGGGGGAAACGCCTTCGTGGCAGAATACGCCGGGACGTCGACGATCGCCGCCGGTCTGTTGTGGAGCCCGGGACAGTTTGATGAGGCGGCTTTGCGCGCTGCCGCCACCCCAGTGGTCTTTGTTCAGCTTCTGGCCAGCATGGGGCTGGCGGGTGATGCCCAGACGTTGCCGCTTCTGCGCAAGTACATCCCCATGCCCGCGGCGGTGCAGGACATGGGCGTCACCGAGGCGCAGTTCTACGCCAATCTCTCGATTTACTGGGGGCAGTACGCGATCACCGCGGATCTCACCGGACTGACCGATCAGGTGGTGAAGGTGCTCATTGAACCGCGCCGCCTGGCGCAGCTCATGATCGACGCGCAACCCTACCTCACGCGGCTGAACACGTTCATCTCGCCCGAGGAGATGAATGCGGACGCGCTGTTCAACATCAACGCCGATCTCCCCGACGTCTCCAACGTCCACACCGCCACCTTCCGGACGATGTGCGGCAACATGCGGTACACGGCCTGCAACGCGCCCGTCCTGCTGGAACTACCCGATGGACGGAAGACCTGGGTTCGCGCGGCAGGTACCGAAATCACCTGCACGTACCGGCCCATCGAGCTGGGCGGTCTGGCCGGCTTGCCCGCGGCGGAGATGGTCTGGGCGCGCGAGACCACCGGCGCCGGCATGGCGGTCAAGGACAACACCAGCGCCATACGCGCCGGGCTGGAAGACAACGACAGGGCGCTGGGCATGCGGGGCTGTTCCTGCGCCGTGGCCGGGCCGGCTGCTCCCGGGCTGGCTTGCGCCACGCTGGCTCTGGCCGGCCTCGCGCTGGTTCGCCGGCGACGCCGCCGGGACCGATCCCCCACCGTTTCGCCGCGTAGTCCCTGAACCATCCGTTCGCGCAACCCGCCGGTGGGGCTTCGCCCCCGACAATTTCGTTCTGGCGTCCCAGCGGTAATGCATTACCGTTGGCGCCCGCTTGGCCGATCGCTCACGTTCTCAACTCCCGTTTGCTGTTCGCTTGCTTCTGGCCGCCCTCCCCCTGGCGGGGATGGCGGAAGGGGAAGCCCGCGCCCTGGACAAGCAAGGGGCCGCCCACCGCGGCGGGACGGGTGCCGGGACGGGCGACGGCACGCGCGGCGAAGGTACCGGGGCAGACGTGGGCCCGCCCGCCGCGGGGCCTCAGGTCTCGGGGCAATTGTTCCTGGGAATCCTGCCCTACAACCCCACCTACGCCGCCCGACCAGACAACACCGGGCGAGCTCTGCTGCGCGCAGGGGGGCACGTCGATGTGGACCTGCTGGGCGAGCATCTGTTCATTCCCCTCGACCTGAACCTGTTCACCGATCGCGATTCATCCGCCCTGCGGCCGTCGGAGGTCGACCTGATCGGCGGGGTGGCGTCCACCTGGAAGGTCCCCGGTGGACGAACGGAAATGGGCGCGCGCGGAGAGTGGGACGCCACCGCCGACGGAAAGGGCAAGGGGGAGACCACCGGGAAACGGAGCCAGGGGTACGTCGACGTTCGCGCGCGGTTCATGGCTTCGCTGGGCGAGCATCTGAAGACGCTGGACGGCGCGTTGCGCGGCGGGGACATCTCGGGCTGGCTGACGCTGGGCTGGTTTACCTGGAATCCGGTGTATTTCGCGCGCCCAGACAACACCGGCCGGGCGCTGCTGCGCTACGCCGCGCATCTGGACGCCGCGTTCTGGCGCCGCCTGGCCGTCTTCGCCGATGGAACGTTCTTTACCGACGGTGACCGCAAC
>JBDSME010000108.1:0-5227 GCA_039916065.1 Polyangia bacterium | reverse complement strand
CTGGGCGCACACCCGCTTGTCGCCGCCGGTGTGCGCCAGCGTGGCGTGAATGACCCGCCGCTCGATCTCCTCCAGCGGCGTCCCCACCGCGAAGGTCAACGACTTGCCGTCGCCGGCGGAGCTGCCGCCGGTGCGAACCTCGGGCGAGAGATCCTCCAGTTCGATCGCCCCCCCGCGCGACAGAACCACCGCCCGCTCCACGGTGTTCTCCAGCTCGCGCACGTTGCCGGGCCAGTCGTAGCGACCCAGGGCCTCCGCCGCCGCGCGCGAAAAACCCGACAGCTGACGGTTGTTGCGATCGCTGTAGATCTGCAGGAAATGCTCCGCCAGCAGGGGCACGTCCTCGCGCCGGTCGCGCAGCGGCGGAATGGGAACATCGATTACGTTCAGGCGGTAATAAAGATCCTCGCGGAACCGTCCTTCGCGGACCGCGGCGCGCAGGTCCTGATTGGTGGCGGCCACCAGGCGCAGGTCCACCTTCACGGTACGGCCCCCCAGCCGTTCGATCTCCCCCTCCTGCAGCACCCGCAACAGTTTCACCTGAACGTGAGTGGGGATTTCGCCGATCTCGTCCAGGAACAACGTTCCGCCGTCCGCTTGAAGGAAGCGGCCGTCGTGGCGCTGCACCGCGCCCGTGAAGGCGCCCTTCTCGTAACCGAACAATTCGGCCTCAAGAATGCTCTCCGGCAGGGCCGCGCAGTTCACCGGCACGAACGGACCGCGCACGCGCGGCGAATAATCATGAATCGCCCGAGCCAGCAGCTCCTTGCCCGTTCCGGACTCCCCCAGCAACAGGACCGTCGCCACCGATGGCGCCGCCTGCATGACGATGTCCATGGTGCGGCGCCAGGGCAGCGACTGTCCGATCAAGCTGCGCTTCTTCTGCGCCGCCAGCTGCGCGCGCAGAGATCGGTTCTCCTGAACCAGCGATCGCTTCTCCAGGGCCTTGCCCACCACGCGCAGCAGATGGGCGCGCTTGAGGGGCTTGGTGACGAAGTCGTAAGCCCCCTGCTTCATCGCCTCCACGGCGTTCTCCACCGTACCGTAGGCCGTCATCAGCACTGTCTCGGTCTCCGGGGAGAGGCTGCGGCTGGCTTTCAACAGATCGATGCCCGACATGCCGGCCATCATCAGGTCGGTGATCAGAACGGACACGGGCTCGCGGCGCACGATCTCCAGGGCGTCCGCTCCCGAGGTGGCGGTGAGAACGCGCAGGTGCTCGCGTTCGAAAATCTTTTGCAACGAGTCCACAATCCCGGGCTCGTCATCGACCACCAGGAGCGTGGGGGCCCCGGGGTTGTCGTTGGGCGGCGGCCGGCTGCCATCCACGGGTCGGGCCGGGCCAGCGACAGGGGCGACAGTCATCATCGAACTTTACGCCAGTTTGTCACGACAGCAAGCTTTGCTGTCACGGTGTCAGGATGGGCGCATCGATTGCCATCCTGGCACGCCGTCGGCACCCAGGCTACCCTTGGGGGCATGTTCGAAATCCTGATCGGGGTAGTCGTGATCGCGGGCGTGGTCTCACTGCTCACGGGGGTGCGGGTGCTGCGCGAATACGAGCGCGCCGTCATCTTCCGCCTGGGACGCGCCCGTAAAGAGCTGGGCGGGCCAGGCGTGAACCTGCTGTTGCCGTTCGGAATTGATCGCCCCCGGATCATCGACATTCGCACCAAGGCCATCCAGATCGCGCCGCAGGAGATCATCACCCGCGACAACATCTCCATCAGCGTGGACGCCGTGGTCTACGCCACCATCGCCTCGCCGAAGCACGCCATCCTGGAGGTGGAGGACTACATGCCGGCGACGTTGCAGCTTGCCGCCACCACCTTGCGTGCCGTGCTGGGGAAGATGGAGATGGACGACATCCTGGTCCATCGCGACGCCATCAACACCGAGGTGCAGACCATCCTGGACACCCGCACCGAGCAGTGGGGCGTGGAGATCTCGGCGGTGGAGATCAAGGACATCCAGTTGCCCAAGGAGATGCAACGGGCAATGGCCCGTCAGGCGGAGGCAGAGCGCGAGCGTCGCGCCAAGGTGATCGCCGCCGAGGGCGAGGTGCAGGCCGCCGAGAAGCTGGCGCTGGCCGCCGGCATGATGGCCCAGCACCCCGCTGCCCTGCAATTGCGCCTCTATCAAACGCTGGTGGAGGTGGCGAGCCAGGCCTCGTCCACCATCGTGTTCCCCGTGCCCATCGACCTGGGCGGGGGAGCCGCGGCGGCGGCCCAAAATCCGGCGGCGCTCCAGGCGGCCATGCAGTCTGCGGTCGCACTGGCAGCGACCCAGGAGGGCGCCCGCCCGCAGCTCGGGGAAGCATCGCAGCGCACCAGGGTTGCCTCGGATCCCGCCACCCGCGGCACCACGGAAGACCTGATCTCGAGGCGGCAACCGTAACTCGCCAGACTCCCTCCGTTCGGCCGGTCGGGGGACCGCCGCAGAAAGGCAGATCGTTAGCCTGACCGGACGCGACCAGAGTCGAACCGGGCGACCTCGGGCCCATCCCCCGGTGCGGACGAGAAGAATGGCGGAGTTGGCGACGTGGTTTATGACATGTCATACTACATGACATGTCCAAGGCCGCCGCAGCAAGAAAGACCGTTCAGCGGTATCGCGATAGGATGAGAGAGTCCGGCTTGCGGTTGGTGCAGGTCTGGCTGCCGGATACGCGCGCTCGGGGCTTTGCCGCCGAGTGTCGCCGCCAGAGCCTCGCCGCAAAGAAGGTCATTCGCTCTGAACGTGAGGCGATGGCGTTGGTGGAGGCTCTCGGCGACACTGACGGTTGGGCATCGTGAGGCGGGGGGATGTCGTCGTTGTCGCTATGCAAGGGGACCACGGCAAGCCCAGGCCAGCCCTGGTGATTCAATCTGACCTATTCAACGACACGCATGCCAGCATCGCGGTAGCTCCGGTGACCAGCACCGTCGTGGATGCCCCATTGTTTCGACTTACGGTCGATCCAACAAACTCGAACGGGCTGAGGTCGGTTTCGCAGATCATGGTCGACAAGATCGTTGCTGTTCGACGTGAAAAGATCGGGAAGACCGTTGGTCATCTGGATGACGGCACCATGGTGCGAGTCAACCGGGCTATCGGCCTTTGGCTTGGCCTTGCGGCGTAGTGCTGGGCAACCTGCCGTTGCAACTCGCGTGCGGTAGCAGAGCTCCGCCCGCCGCTGAACTACGCCAGTTCGGTCATGGGGCCGGTGGTGAGGTCGGCGGACGGCTGGGTACCGAAGGTGTTCAGGTTGACGCCAAACGCCTGCGCGATCGACACGAGGAGGTGATTGTTCGTCGATCCCTTGAAGACGGCATCTGCGGGCGAGCACCACGGGTTGGTGCTGGGGCAGTCCGCCTGCAGCTTTAGCCGCCGACCCATGCGGAACTTGCCGTTCACTCCGCCGGCCAGCACCGTCGGGACGTTGCGCGTGCTGTGCAGCGCGGGATTGCCCATGTCGCTGCTGGCGTAGATCAAGGTGTGGTCGAGCACGCCCATGGCGCTGAGCTTTTGCATCAGCAGCGCCACCTTGGAATAGGAGTAGGCGTTGAACTTGGACAGCAAGGTCCAGGTGTCGGGGCTACCGGGGCCCGACGGATGCCCGTCAGAACCCGCGGGGGAACCGCTGTAGGTGTGGGCAACGCCCCCGTGATTGTCCTGCGGCAACGCCAAACGATTGCCCGAGAAAGAGAGATCGCTCATGTACAGCGTGGCGAAGCGGGTGATGTCACAGGCAAATGCCTGGGCGATCAGGGTGATGTGCGCGTCGGTGATGGCCTCGAAGTAGGGCTCGCCGCCGTTGTACGCCTGCAGTTTGGGAAACTTGCTGGCGTCAGGCTTCACGGGCGCCGCGCAGGTGGTGGACATCACCGGCATGATCTGCTTTTCCAGATCGCGCAGCGACGTGAGGTGCTGATCCAGCTTGTCCTTTTCCGGTTGGGCCAGGCGGGGCGTCAGCCGCCCGATGTCGCCGCGCACGAAGTCGATGATGCTCTGGCCCAGCGTGCGCTGGCGCATGGCCGCGGCGGCGGCCGCTGGATCGTTGGGAACCACCAGGTTCGCAAACAGCAGGTTGAACGCCTGAACCGGATCGATGATCTTGGGCAGGGCGGTCCCCCCGGGACCGAAAGACAGCGTGGAGCCCGACTTGGTGTCGGCGGTCCCCACGCCCAGGGCGATGCTGGTCACTGGCGTGGCTGCCCCCAGCTTGTGCTCCACCGCCAGCACCTGGTCCAGGGAAGCATTGAGCGGCTTCTGTCCCGAGGCGTCGATGCGGCTCCCGGTCAGAATCGTTCCGGCGGTGTCGTGACCGTTGGCGGACGAGAGCAGGTCGATGCCCTCGATGATCAGGACCTTGCTCTTCAGCTCGGGCGCGTTGAAGGAGACGAGCGACGAATTGGGGTAATCCAGGTTGAAGGCGGTCTCGGTGTCCCCGGCCTGCATCCCGAAGTGCTCCTGGGCGATGCCGTGCGGGTGATACATCGTCACGAACCGCAGGGGCAGCGTGTCGCCGGCCGCCTTTGCGTACGAGTCCTCCAGCAACTTGAAGAAAGGCAGCGCAGCGAATCCTGTGCCCACCCCGCGAAGAAAAGATCGGCGCGCCCGGCTGAGCTTTTTCACTGCGGCCTCCGTTGAATGAACGTGGGGTTCTTCACGTAGGCCACCAGCGTCTCCACGATGTTCCCCTGCTTCTCCGCCGGCAAACTTTTCCAGTAGGTCACGAAGGCATCTTCACTGGCCTGCACGCTGTTGTCGCTGCGGCCGGTGGACGACCGGAAGATCTGGCGGGCCAGACAACTCCGCACCTGCGCGCTCTTTGACATCGCCAGCACCAGCTCCTTGCTGTCGGCGTAGTTGCCGTCGAAATCGGTACCGGTGATGACCACGGAGGTCTCCACCGGCTGACGGTTCTCAGTGATCTTGCCGCCCTCGCTCGGGCGCACAGTTCCCATGCCGTTGAAGGCTTCGAAGGCGAAGCCGAAGGCATCGATGGTCTTGTGGCAGGCGGCGCACTTGGCGTCCGTGGAATGCGCACTGAACCGCTGACGGGTCGTCTTGGTGTTGTCGACCGGTGGCGGGGTCACGTCGATGTTCAGCTCCGTGGGCGACTTCAGCGGCATGCAGGCGATCTGGCGCATGATGGCCACCCCACGAAGCACCGGCGCGGTCTCGCTGGCGTGGGCGAACACCGACAGGAACGCCGCTTGATTGAGCAGCCCGCGACGCGAGG
>JBDSME010000107.1:0-6474 GCA_039916065.1 Polyangia bacterium | reverse complement strand
CGACCCTGGAGGATGCGGCCTGACAACTTCTCGATGGACGCCTTGGCGCCTTCATCGGTCAGCGTCTCGACGAATGCGAAACCTCGCGGGCGGCCGGTTTCCCGGTCCAGCGAGACGCGCACACTGCGTACCTCAATTCCCTCTGACGAAAAAGCCTCGCGAAGCTCCTGCTCGTTGACGTTGTAAGAGAGATTGCCGATGAAAAGCCGCGTACCCATCGAACGTAAAATCCTGCGTTGGTTGGATTAGGTACTGGGCCGATTGTTCACCCGGTCCCGGAGTTCCTTGCCGGCCTTGAAGGTCGGCACCCGGCGGGCGGCGATCTGGATCGTCTCACCCGTCTGAGGGTTGCGCCCCGAGCGGGCTGCCGATTCGCGAACCGCGAACGCGCCGAACCCTCGGAGATCGATTCGCTCCCCCTTCGCCAGTCCCTCGGCCACAGCGTCTATCAAGGAATCGATTGTTGCTTCGACCTGAGGTCGGGGCAGTCCGCGCTGTTGAGCTACGAGGTCCACCAGATCAGCCTTCTTCATGAGTTTCGTACTCTCCTTTTGTTGTTGGGTCCTGCGTGGGTTCCACCCCGGTATGGGGTTGGAGGGCACTGCGACAATTTTGGGTAAGGACGTGGCCGTCAGGTCGGCCCATCACCCACCTTGGGGCTGGGGTAGTGCTTTTCCGCCGGGTCGGCGATTCAGGGGTAACCATAGTGCCGGGGCGACGGGCAGGTCAAGGCGGGGTACCCCTACAGTTCCGGCGGGGTGACGAATGGTGCTGGGGCGGTGAAGGTCATCCGTCATTGGGCGTCATCAGGCGTCTTTGCGCGTCTTGGGGCGGTCAGTTGGTCCTGAGTACCCGCGCCCGGGCGTAATCGACCAAAACCCGGGCGGCCTCGTGCGGCGCCAGATCGGCTGTCGTCGCGGCGGCCGTCTTGCCCAGCGTCACCAGGGCGGGCGGCGCCGGCGGCGTGTCGCGCAGATACTGCGCCGCCCGCCGCGGCTCTTCAGGCATGTGCTGGTCGTTGGCGAGGGCCGTGACGTGCTCCATGTAGCTGCGTCCCACACGGTCATCCGGGGTGTCGAGCAGCACCGCGTTCCAGGCCATGCCCGCGGCGCGGCGCGCATGGGTGATGCCGGGACGGAAGGCCCGACGTCGCAACGAATCGGCGCAATGCTGCAATTCGGTCTCGGCGGAGGCCAACCATTCCTCGGCCGTTAGCCGGTACAGCCAGTGCGTGGGGTCCTTCTTCGAGTTTTGCTTCGGCGGCATGGTCTCCGGCCAATCTACCAGCCGGTCACGGCCAGATGGGCGCGGGAGAGATCTTCTTCCGTGTCTATCTCGCGCCAGCGGCCATCAATGAACTCGGGGGTGAGGGGAGTGCCCCGATCAGCGAGGGCATTGAGCGCGTCCGACAGGTAGGCCTGGCGCAAGCGTGCGGCACGCCCAAAGGGGAGCTCCAACCCGGCCGCCGCGGCTTCCGCCCACACCCGTTTCAGGGCCGCGGCGCCGGCGGCGCTGAATCGCGCCAGCCCGATGAACTCGCCCACCGCTGCCTCGGGCGGCACCACGGTCTTGCCGACGCGATCGACCAGCACGGCGTCATTTTCACCCCGCCGCACCGAGGCAAGCTCCGCTTCCGAAATCGGGTGATGCACCCGGCCCACGTAGGTCTGCTGCCAGAGGCGGTCTATCACCAGTGCCACGGCGGCTGTTGATTCGGCGACCTGCCGCGCATATGCCGGAGCGAAGACGATGTCGGAGTAGGAAAACACGAAGCCCTGGTCCATCTCGTCCGAAGCGAAGGCCAGCGAGTTTAGGATGTTGTTGTTGGCCCAGTCGGGATTTTCGATGAAGCGCACCGGGTAGCCCTGAACGTCGATGCGATCGCCCAGATATCCGCGCACCACCACCACCTCGGTCACCCCGGCGGCCAGCAGCGCGTCGAGCTGTCGGTGCAGGATGGGGCGGCCGGCGACCTGGACCATGCACTTGGGGATCTCTGCCGTTTCCGGGCCCAGGCGGCGGCCGCGTCCAGCGGCGACGATGATGGCTTTCATAGGGGGCGTTCCATCTTGCGGGGGCTCCGTCCCAGTTTCCAGGCGATGGCCAGCAACGATCGGCCGACGTGAGCTGCGTTCACCAGGAGGTAGGCGTGCAGGAACAGATCGATGCGATTGGCCAGGGCCACGAAGACAATATAGCTGGGGTAGTGAACGATGAAGCTGCCCAGCGCCTCGACGGCGCGCTTGGGCGACAGGCGCCCGTGGGCGGCGCCCGGGGGCGCGCTGAACCCCTCGCCATAGTCACCGAGCCCCTGACTCACGGTGGCGCCAGTGGCGGCGGCATATTCGGGGCGGCGCAGGAAGGTGGTCAGGCTGATCGCGGACGACACCGCCACCAGGGCGATCAGTCCTTCGAGCAGCCAGCGCGCCTGGCCGTCGCCGCGCCACAGCCGGGTGCCCACGGCGGCAACCAGGAGAAAGGCCTTCAACTCGTCCATCAGGAAGTCCAGGTGGGCTCCAATCGGCGTGGAGGTCCCGCGCAGCCGGGCGAGCTGGCCGTCCACGCAGTCGAGGACGTAGGCAAATTCGAGCAGGGCGGCGCCAACCAGCAAGCCGGTCCAGCCTGGAGACAGGGCGATGATCGCGGCGGCCGCCGCGAAGACGATCAGCGTTGCCAGCGTGACCTGATTGGGGGTGACGGCGGTGCGCTCGAGCGGCACCAGGAGCACCGCCGCCAGCGGGCGCGCCACGAACCTGTTCCAGAGGAGGTCGTTCTTCTTGCGCGTGCGGCGATAGGCCTCGGCGATGCGCGCGAACACCTGGGCGTTGCCGATCAATGCGCGAGGACGATGACCAGTCGGTAGACGCCGAGCAGCGCCAGCCCGAACACGAAGCCCACGCCGACGTACGTCCACACCGGCGTTTCCGCGGATTTTTCGTCCTTGGCCTTCTTCGAGGGCTGGGTGCGGTCTCCCTCGGCGCTGGCGACGGGCACCATCGGTTCGGTGGCCTGGACGCGGGTAGCGGGAGCGTGCGGGCCCGTGGTGCGGGCGGGTTTGGCCGAGGCCTCGGCGCGCGGTGGTGTCGGCGAAGTCGGCGAAGTCGGCGAAGTCGGATTGGCAGAAGCCGCCGCCGCGGGAGCTGGCTTGGCGGCAGCGGCGGCCGAAGCGGTCGCGCCCGGGCTGGGCGCCTGAGGCTGGACCCCGAAGATGGTCTTGGCCATCGCACCACTCTGGTTGGGCGCGGCCGGGGCGGGCGGGGTGGTCTGGCTGGGCAGGGAGACGGCAGGCGCGGGATTGGCCGTGGCACCGCCGCGGGCGCCGGCGGCGGACGAACTGGCGCCTGGGACCTGCGGAGCGGGGGCCGCCGCTGCCGCCGCCTTGGCCTGAAGCTGTGCCTGGACCGCCTTCACCTTGTCGGTGGCGGCCGCTATCGCCACGGGATCCAGAGCGGGCATGCCGAAGATGGTCTTGCTGGCCGCGCCGATGGAGCGGGGAGCGACCACCGCCGCCGGCGCCGCTGCCTTTGGCGCTGTCTCAGGCAGGATGACCTTCGGAACAATGAGACGGTAGCTGCCCGAGGCCCACTTCATCACCTCGGCCAGCCGCTCGGGCGCGTCGATACCTCCCACTGTCACGCCGACGATCTCACCGCGGCGATAGGAAACCTTGGCGTTCTCGCTGCCGCGCCACACCTCGATGGTGGCGGTCAAGACGTAGTCCTCGCAGTAACGCATCAGATGCGCCAAGGGCCGCTCCTCCAGCTTGCCCTGGTCGGGGCCTGGAAAAGTGAGATCACCGTCGCTGGGATTGGGCAGGCGGGGATCCACGCGGAAACGCGCGCCCTTCACGGCGCGGAGCTTGTCGAGCGCATCGTGCGTGGACTTGCCTTCGAAGATGGCCTCGGAGACTCCTCCCGCGATGACGTGGACCTCGCCCACCAGATGGCCGCCGTTCGTGGCAAGCACTTCCACGCGCGCCGACCAGGCGGGGCCGCTCAGCAACGACACGACATCATCGAGGGTTCCGCCGTTCCAGTCGAAAGGCGGCTGCGCACTCGCGGATTCCGGCGCGGCTGGAGCATCTGATGAGCGCAACGGACTGCGGCAGATCGGGCAGACCAGACCGGTCGCGCCGTCAGGTGCCTGAAAACTAAGCTGACAATTCCCACAAACGACCTGCATTAAGATGTGCCTCCGCCCCCTGTATTGGGCCTGACTTTCAACGGCGTCAAAATCGACCTATCTTGAGCGGTGATCGCCGCGCCGTCCATTCTATCCACGTTTTTGCTGCGTTTTTGCCGTGCTCTTGCCACGGCCTTTGTCATTCGTGTCCAGGCGCTTGTTGGCGGAACTAGGGGGCGCCGCCGTCGAGCGCTGCCGCCCCGGCGGCGCCGCCATTACCGGAGTTTCCCGCCTCGCCGCCGGCGCCTGCTGACGAGCCCGCGGAGTCGCCGGCCTGACCGCCAGACGCGTTGCTCCCCGCGGCGCCGCCCTGGCCGTTCTGATCGCTGGTGCCTCCCGCACCGCCGGTGGACATCGCTCCATCGTCGCGCCCGATAGAGCTGTCCCAGTTCTGGTCACGCGGGGACGCCGAGGAACAGGCGGACAAGAGCAGCAGCACCACCCCTCCAAAAACTAGCGACCGCGGAGAATTCGTCATGATCATGAACGATTCACGCTAACAAACGAGTGAGAACCTGCGCAACTTCAGGATGGGAACCCTCGGGAGGGTTCCCAAGCCCTGGATGAGCTCCGGCTGGCGAAGCCCTCCTCCGCGTGTGCCCAGCATGGGCGATTGGCCTGCTTCAATCGCCTACATTTCGATCGGGATAGGCACCCAGGTCGGGTGGGACACCGGAGGTTTCACGTTGGTGAGGTGGCGGGTATCCTGCTCCGATGCGTCTTGCACAGGCTGCTAGGTCTTTCTGTAACTTTCGGCTGGGACTGCTCACCACGTTCGCCGTGGTCGGTCTATCTCTTTCGTCGTGCGCCCGCCAGACGCCCAAGGCGGCCAGCGCGGCCGCTGCCAAGGCTCCGCCAGCGGCGGTGGCGCCGCCGCCGCTGGCCCTGGTGCCGGTGGAGGTTGCGCGAACCACGCTGGTGGCCACCTTCGTGCTGCCTTCGCTGGAGCGTTCTTTGGCCAATGGCGTGGCCCTGGTCAAACAGGCGGCTCCCTTGCCGCTGGACGCGGCTGGCGTCCGGGACATGTTGCTGGCGCAGGCCGGTCTGTCCCCCGAGATGGCGCGACACCTCGATATCGGGGCGCCCATGGGCGGCGCCTCGGTGGTGGGCAGCCAGCCCGGCGCGCCGCTGACCGCATTCAGCTTCGCGGCGCGAACGCCTGCCGATGTGACCGCGCTGCTGTCGGCGCTCGGTCGGACGGTGGGCCGGCGCGGCCAGGCCATCCAGATCGAGAACGCCGCCGGCGATCGGGGGTGGTTCCTGGCCATGGGGAACCTGGTGGTGTTTGCCGATACCGACGAGGCGCTGGTGCGGGCGGGCAGTCTGGCCATCGAGGCGCGCCGCTCCACCAAGGATGATCTGTCCGTGACCCTCTATCCCGACATGGTGGCGCGCGCCGCCGGTACAGGCATGCAGGCGGCGCTGTCCCGGTTCAATCTGGAGCTGGAGGAACGCGCCGCCGCGAGCGGCAACAAGCTGGGCCCGGAGGCCAGGCGTCAGATGGGCCTGCTGGTGAACTATCTGGCCGACATCACCGCGGCCGAGCTGGTTCTGGACATCGATCCGGTACGCGGAATTTCGTTGCTGGCGCGGGTGCGACCGAAGGCCGGTTCGAAACTGGAGGCGGTGGCGCGCGTCAGCGATTCGCTGGAGCTCGATCCGGTGTTGGTGCGGGCGTTGTCGCCAGCGGTGTTGCCGGCTGCCAAGGCGATCGGAGTTCCTGGGGGTGGGGACGCGGGCGCGGTGGTGACCTCGGCCTATGGTCGGGCGGCGCTGGATCAATTCGCGCGAGTCCGCGGCAAATTGCCCAGCGGCAAGGGCAAGTCGGTGGTGGCGGCGGGAAACCTGCTGGATGCGGTGGTGGAGGGGCTGACCGGACAGTTCTCGATGGCGGGGCGGGTGCAGCCGGCGTTGTCGTGGGAGATGGTTTTTCCGGCGCGGGACGCCGCCAGCGCCACCCGCATCCAGGTGGCCCTGCTGGCGGCCGACAAGGACGCAATGGCCACGGTGGCGCTGGCCGCGACACAGGGCGAAGGCATGGAACTGAAGGTGCTGAAGGCGCGCCGCGAGGCGGTGGGCAAGGGGAAGGGCAAGAACCTTCACGTGACGCTGGCCTCGCTGGTGCCACCCACGGTCGATCCAGCAGTCCGTCACCTGCTGGGGGTGGGGCCCACGGACGCGTTCCTGGCGGTGACGGGAGACCGCCTGGTGATCACCGTGGGGCAGGGGGCGAAGGCACGAATGGTGTCGGCGGCGGGCGCGGGGGCGACGCCGGCCCCCACTTTGGGCGCC
>JBDSME010000106.1:0-4953 GCA_039916065.1 Polyangia bacterium | reverse complement strand
CGTCAACGCCACCCCCCGGTCGACCGCCTGGGGAAACAGGTCCGGGTCATGCGCCAGCAAGACCACGGGCATATCATCCCGCCGCGCCGACAGCGCGCGGTCGACATCGGCGCGCCTGGTCCAGGTGTCGTCGACACCTGCCACGTGAATGGCCCCGTCACCGCGAACCACGTCCACGCCCTGGTTGCGCAGCACCGTCAGTCCGGCGCGCTCGAGCGCGGTTACCAGCGATTCGCCGTCGGTGAAGTAGTCGTGATTGCCCATACTGGCGAAGACCCCATCACGCGCGCGCAGTCCGCCCAACGCCGCGGCGACCACTGGAACGAAGCTGGACCCGCTGGCGATGAGGTCCCCCGTCACCGCGACCAGATCGGCACCGAGCGCGTTCACCGCCGTCACCCACCTGGTCACCCGAAGACCGCTGGCAAACGGGCCGCAGTGCAGATCCGATATCTGGGCCACCCGGTAGCCATCGAACGACTCGGGCAAGCCGTCCACGTAGACGACGTGCCTGCGAATTCGCGGTCGTTGCCAGAGGGAAGCCGCCGCGCCGATGATGGCCACGACCAGCCACCCCTGCAGCAACCATTGTGATTGTGACTGCGACGACGTCGACAACAGCGCCAGGCGCGCCACCAGGGCCAGCGGCGCCAGCACGATCAGCAACAACGACACCGTCCACCAGAAGAAGAACGGCCACAGCACCGCATAAAGACGCACCCGGCTGGGCGACGCCCAGACACTACGCGGCCCCACGAAGCTGCTGACGAAACCAGCGGTCCACAGCGCGCCGAAGGCCATGACGACGTTCCGGTGTCCGCTGAGGTGACTCACCACCAGGATTACCGGGAGCTGAACGGCGATCGCGACCAACAGCACCAACGGAAGCATGAGGCGCCGTCGCAGCCGACGACCGCCGCTATTTCTCGGGGTTGTGCTGGACACCCGACAACTTTGAGGGGGAACCCGCCGCCGGGCAATGGGAACTAACGCGGGAGGCCTCGCCGGGCGAACGCTCAAACCCCGAGGCACCTGCCGGTGCTGTTGCAGCTCTTGTTGCCTGCGCACTCGGGCGTGTCCTTGGCCCGTACCACCGCAACGCAACGGCCGGCGGTCCCACAGGCCTGGCAAGGCTGGTTGCAAATCGTCTGGCAGCACACCCGATCCACGCAGAACGCCGAGGCACACTCCGGCGAGGTGGCGCAGACCGCGCCCAGGGCCTTGCGCGTGGCGTTGGATGCACCGTCGGAGCCCGCATCGGGTGTACTGTCCGTTCCGCCGGAGGCCATGCCGCCTCCCGTCCCCGCGCCGCCCGTCCCGTTGTTGCCGCCGCTGGCCAGGTTACCCGTTCCCCCGCCGGCGCCGCCGCCGGGCGTCCCTGCCGTTCCGGGGGCGCCGGCGTTCCCGCCCCCATCGCCCCCGGTCGCGGCCGGTCCGTCTGCGGAGGCGCCGCCGCTGCCATTTCCTTCGCTCCCCGCATCACCTCCGCCTGTGCCCGCCCACTCTTCGCCGCCCTGACCACCACGGCCAGCCAGATCGGTCCCCGCATCCTCCGGGATATGGGAAGTCCCGCCCGGGCATCCCTTCTGGTCGGGATCGGTCTGGTCGGGACAGTCGTCGATGAGGTCCGGGACATCGTCGCCGTCCGAGTCCGCCGGGACAGTGGGGTCCAGCAACAGCTCAAGGCTGCCGTGCTTTCGCGCGTCGTCAGTGACCTGGGCTGCTCCATCCAGCACCCGTGCGCCCAGGCGCAGTCCGCGGACGTGCACCCGCAGGAGGCCCGTGCTGTCGCCGGGCTGGATCAGCACGGTGCCCAGCGGCCGACCCGGAACCGACGCCGGCAGCGCCCCCTGCTGGGGCACCCGCGCCGCTTTGAACAGGGCGCCGCTGTCGTCGTAGACGGACACGCGCAACTCATCGGGTTGTGGCGCTCCGGCGGGTGTGCTCAGCCTGATCAGCAGGGCCCCGGTCTCGGTCACGTCCGCCGGCTTGGAACAGCCGCCATTCAGAAGCAGCATCACACCGGCAACTGCGAACCAGGTTGAACGCCGACGGAACGTTCGCTTCGGGTTCATCGACGCAAGGTCCCCAGAGATCCGTCGTGGACGGTGTTGCCTTCCGGGGAAGAAAGGATCACCGCCGCCGTGACGGCACCCGCGGCCACGGCGGCCAGCGAGCCCCACAGCCACCAGTGATGTGACCGGCCGCCAGTGGTGCCGTCAGACTCGTTCGCCGCGCCATCCCCGGGCGGCATGACCACGGCCGGCGCACGCAGGTCCGCCCCCGGAGCGGTGCCCGTCGCGCCAGGCGCCGCCGGGTCATCCGCCGATTCGAAAGGCATCACCCCGTTGGTATCGAAGCTCATCGCCAGTCGCCGGCCCGAGATGGCGGCAGGACGAGGCGGCGTCGGGCCCGCGCCCGAAGGGGTCCGGGCAGCCGTCGCCGTTTCCGCGATCAGGCGATCCAGCTCCTTGATCAAGTCTCGCACCTCCGGTGCCAGTGGCGAATCGGGAGCGACCAGCACGAATTTTCCATAGCTTGCGCGCGCCCGCTGCAGGTCGCCCATCCGACGCTGGCACTGCGCGATGTTGACCAGGAACCCGGGCAACGGCGCGACATCGTAGCCCGCCTGGTATTCGGCCAGGGCTTCGGGGTACTTCCCCGCGGTGTAGTACGCCTCACCCTGCTGAAAATGTTGTCGTGCCGTGCGCTGGGAGGCGGAATCCGCGAAAGCCGGGCGCCCGCCAACAGGTATGAGGCCTGCCCAGCGGTTGCCGCCGCCAATCACCATCCAGGAAAGCACCAACCCCAGCGCCATTCGGCGCCGCCGACTGCCGTTCGTCCCCCGAAGGTTCATCAAACGAAGGCTCTTCAAACGAAGGTTTGTCAAACGAGGGCTCGGCACAGACATCATCGTTTGCTCTCGCGCGTCGCCGCCTCCGCGAAAGGATCGATGGAGAGACCGCGGGTGATCCGACCACTTCGCATCCGGTCCGGCGCCTTGGCGATCGCGCGCGGGTGAATTCCGCGGGCCTGTGGCGATGGCACGGCGGTGACCGCGCCAGCATGCCCCGCGGGTTGCTCCTTCGGGGCGGCGGCGCGCGCGGAGGCTTCCGGTGAGACCGCGGCTACCGGTGGTTCGGCCAACTCCGCACCGACCCGAGCGGCCTCGCCCGCTCTGGCCGAGGAATCGCCCGTCCCGGTTGCGACCAGTGGCACGATGACATTCGCCGCCCGCGCTTCCCCGGCGCGGCCAGCCCCCGCCGGCGCCGACGTCGCTGTTCCCGTCGCCGCCCCTGTGCCCGTGCCGGTCGGCCGCGTCAGGACCACCGCCGCCGCGACGCCCAACGACGCCACCAGGCCAGCGGCCAGCGCGACCTTCATCCCCTTGCTGGAACCGCGCACCCGCCGCGCCAGACGGGCCGCGGATGAGAACTTCTCCAGCTCGGTCAGCTGACTATCACCCTGCGGCAGGGCCGTGGTCACCACTGATGGCCCGTCTTCCGGCGCGGGCGTGTCCGTTCGGGACAGCGCCGCGGTGCCGGCGGGCGTGGTGATGGGCTCGAAAGCGAATAGATCCGCAGGCGCGTTGGACAGCGCCAAATGCGCTGAGCTCGGGGCCGAGCCGAACAGCTCGTTGAGCAACGCCGGCAACATCCTTGAGTGGTACCGGGTCTGCGCCACCAGATCCTCGAGATCGTCGGCCAGCGACTGGCCCGTCTGGTACCGCTCGTCGCGATCGCGCGCCAGCGCCTTCAGGACGATGCGGTCCAGCTCGGGAGAAACTTCTGGCCGCACCGAGGACGGCGGGGGAATCGGCTTGTCGAGTACGCGGCGCAGCTTGTCTCCGTCGGTCTTGCCGTGGAACAGGCGTCGTCCCGCCAGCATCTCCCACAGCACCGCACCAAGCGCGAACAGATCCGCCCGTCCGTCCACCGGCTCCTCGCGCAGGCGCTCCGGCGCCATGTACGAAACTTTCCCCTTGAACGAGTTGCGCGCGTTCTCCTCCGAGTCCATCTCGCCGATGGCTTGGGCGATGCCGAAGTCCAGCAGCTTCACGCCACCGGTGCGCAGCAGCATGATGTTGGAGGGGCTCACGTCGCGGTGGATGATGTTCAGCGGTTGGCCGTCGGGAGAGGTCAGACCGTGGGCGTACCCAAGCCCCAAGGCCACCTGATGAGCGATGTGAATGGCGACGGGGATGGGAAAGGGCCGTTGCCGTTCGCTTAGCGACCGCAACACCGCCAGCAGATCGCGACCACGCAACAGTTCCATGGCCAGAAAATAGCTGCCGTCCACCTGCCCGAAGTCGAACACCTGCACCACGTTCGGGTGGTGCAGCAAGGCCGAGATGCGCGCCTCGTGGACGAACATCTCGATGAAGTTCGCGGCGCGGGCGCGATCGCCGAGGATGCGCTTGACCACCAGATCGCGGCGGAACCCTTCGGCGCCCGGAACCACCGCCCGGAACACCTCCGCCATCCCACCCGCGCCCATCCTGTCTAACAGGACGTAACGTCCAAACCGCTGCGGTGCTTGATGCGCGTTCATGGGGTGTGCTGAGCGCAGACCATCGACGGATTGCCGGAGAACATTGAATACCGTAGCGATCGCGTAACATTGCCTCGACGAACTGCGCCATAGTGACAGCAACTTTTGGCAAGTCGCATTCCGATCACGCGGATTTTCGCGCCTCCCCCAAGAATGCCCGTTTGGCCTTCCCCTTGCTAAGTCCCGGGGCACGCCCTGCGCATCCTCCCGTGGACGTGTCGGGGCTAAACCCCACAAGGAGATCAAATGCACATCAAGAAACTTCTTCTAGGAGCCTCACTGTCGGTCGTCATGACGACGTCCGGAATCGCCGTTGCCGGCGAGAACGCCGTTCAAAAAGAAGGCAACGCCCTGGAGGCCAAGGGCAATGCCTTGGAGAAGAAGGCCGCTCGCGACAAGAAG
>JBDSME010000105.1:0-4182 GCA_039916065.1 Polyangia bacterium | reverse complement strand
TGGGTGTACCTCCGTAGGCGATCAGGCCGCCGTAAGAGGCGGGAGCCAGCCGGTCACTGATGGCAAGGGACATGGCCTTGGCCTTCACCGGATCGGCCGTGGGATCCAGGAACGGAGCCAGCTGTGTATCCCAGCGCGCTCCGCACTTGGTGCTGCAGGTGGAACCGCATTGCGGGACCTCCACCGGGGGACTGCTTCCGCCGTTGTAGTACGCCGGATTCGAGTCGTAGTACCGGTAGTCCAGGCCACTGGCGGTGATCTGCTTGCCGGTGTAGCCCGTCCGCGCCACCGCGCTTCCGGAGGTGGTGCCGGTCTTCAGCGTGTAGCTGTAGGTGCTTCCCAGGTAGCTCCCCGTCCCCAGCCCCGCGATGTTGCAGGTGGCGCCGCAATAGTCGGTGTTCACGATCTGGCCACCGTTGCCGCGCAGGGTGTACTGGCTATTGCTGACCGCCGCCAGTGTGTAGGTGGTTCCGTCGATCACGCAGGTAGCGCTGGGCCCTTGCGCGGCCGTGTAGCAGCCCCTGCCATCCAGTCGCCCGACCGAATAGAAGATGGTGGAGGTCTGACTTCCCGTACTGCTCTGCTTGTAATAGGGGAAGTACAAGCTCTGGTAAAAGGTCATGAACCCGAAGTTCACGATCCCGGTGTTGCTGTTGACGATGTCCGCCAGCACCCGCTTGGCGATCACCACCCGCGAGGTGGCCGGCCCGCAGTCGTCGCCGGCCCCCGGGCAGTCCCCGTCAGACTGGCACTTGAGCAGGCTGATGCGGCACATACCGATAGCGGTGCTGGCGTTGCCGGCGAAGTTGCAGATGTCCGAGGCCGATCCGGCCACGCAGGTGTTGGTGGGGGCCGCCACGCAGGTATTGGCCGGGCCCACGCACTTGTTGCTCTCCTGACATGGGTTCACGGCCTGCTGAATCTGGCAGGTGTAGTTGGCGATGGTGCACTTGTTGTTGTTGACGCTACAGGCACCGCTGCTGATCTTGCAGGTGGCGCCGCTCTTGGGGCAATCATTGTTCGACGCGCAGTAGGTGCCGGTGCTGGAGCTCCCCTTGGTGCAGACCCCACACTGCGTATCGGAGGTGCAGGTGGTGGCGCGATCGCCGCACAGCTTCACCGAGCAACTGGCCACGCTGGTACAGCTCTGTCCGCCGAAGGCGCAGAGGCCGGTGCTCTTCAGGGGGCAATCGGTGTTGACGGAGCAGGTCTGGCTGGTGACGGCGCCCGACGAATTCAAGCAAAACCCGTAGGCGGGGCAGTTCTGGCCCAGGCTGCAGTTGGCGCCGCCATACTGGCAACGAGGCACCGACGAGCACGGCGCGGTGGGGCTGCAGGCAACATGGGTGGTGGTGCAGGTGCCGCTGGTGGACAGGGGGCAATCGGAATCGACCATGCAGGAGGCGTACTTGCAGTTCGTCCCCGTGCTGCTGCAGGTCTTCTGGGTGCAGGTCCCCGGCTGCGGCATGCAGTCGGCGTCGACGGCACAGGCCATGCCGTCCAGCTTGCATGACTTGGTCTTGCACTGCGCGTCCGAGGTGCACACCTTTGCCGCCAGCGTGCAAGTCCCGGTGGCGGTGCCGCCGCGACAGTTCACACCGTCGGTGCAGTCGACCCCCACTTCCGCGGAGGTGTCGAACGCGCCCCCCGGAACCCCCGTGAGGGAACCGGAAGTATCAAGCACCACCAGCATGTTGGGCTGGTGAATCTGCCGCGAGATCAGGGTCAGCGGACTGACGCGCGCGCGGGCCGGTGCCTCCCCGAACAACGCCAGGGCCACCAACGCAGCGCTCAGCACCCCGACGGTGATAGCGGCCTTGGCGGTCAGACCCGCGCGTTGAAGTTTCGTTCGCATCGTTGGACCCGCGCATACACGGGCCCTGTACCTAAGCTCGGTTGAACGCCGAATCCCTTTAGGCCCCGGCAGCTGTTCGTTTAACGGGCGAGCGCAACCCGGTTTTACCGGGTGAAGCGAGGGGGGACCGGGGGCATGTGAGCGGCAGCGAACCATGCCCCCGTAAGATGCCGGCGCACGGCCGCCGCTCAGTTGGCGACCACGCCCGAGACAGTGGAGCTGTTGTCGTCGCACCCGTTCTTCCCGGAGACACAAAGAACAGGGGGAAGACCAGCCGACACGCCGGGGGTCCCGGGCACCGCCGGCGTGGCTCCCAGCGCCACCTCCAGCACCACCGCGGTCAAGTTGTCCGCCGCCACGCCGCGCGAGCGGACCAGCACCGTACCGTTGCTGTCGTGGGTGTACTGACCCAGCCGACATTCAGCGGTGTCGTTCCGGATCCAGACGGTGTACTTCCCCATGGTCGCGGCCACGGGCGCGGTGGCGGTCCCGCCGGTTCTGCCGAAGGACGCTGGCGGGAAGGCGATGCTCCACAACGGCACCGCCGTATCCACGAACACGGCACCCGCGCCGCTCGGCTTGCCCGCGGCGTCGAGGCCCGTGGGGACATCGTCCTTGCCGGCAGTCTGACCGGCCAGCATGGCATCAATGACCACGCCGCGGTTCAACGCCGCCCGCGCCCGTTCCACACCCGCCTCCGCGACGCGCAGCGCCTGCGCGCGCAGGTTGTTGTTGGCCTGCACCTGCAGGTTTCCCGAAGTCAGCCACAGCCCGGTGACGCCCAGCCCCAGCAGCCCGATGATCAACAGCATCATCAGCAAGAGCACCGCGCCCCGCTCCCTCCGCCGCGCCGTTCTGCCGTGGTTGTTCATGGGTGTCTTCATCGGCGTTTCATCGGTTTCTGGGCGAGATGACCGTGGTCAAGGCGCGGTGGCGGAAGTTGTCCTTCACTCCCGCCGCTCCATCCTCGGCGGCCGGTTTCAGGTTGATGGCCACGCCTCCCAGGTTGTCGTCCCCTTCGGTGGTGCGCGCCATGATGGTCAACCGAATTGCCTGCGGGCGGACGCAGGCGCTGGGCGGCACGTCACCGGCGACGTTGTAGGTCCACTCGTCCGCCACCTTGGTGGCGGCATCCGTCCCCTCGGACAGGACGCCGTCCGGACCGTCGGGGGCCACGGGGGTGAGATCGCAGGCGTAGGCGATCTGCAGGTCCTCGATGCCGTCCGCCAGCACCTGAGGCGTGGTGGGCCCGGCCAGCCCGTCGAGCCGGGTCATCATCAGACGCGGCGAGGCGCCGCTGGCGTCGATGGAAAACCGCACCCAGGACAGGGTCCCGAAATTCCGAACGCCGGCCTTGGGCGAGACGCCCCCCACGTAATCGTACGGGATCAGACCAGCGACGTTGCTGGACGGGTTCCAGGGGGACGTGCTGGCGTGCAGCAGGCTGTTGGCGCCGTTGTTCACGCTGGTGATCCGAAACAGCGTACATCCCCGATCTCCGAGCGGCGGCCCCGCCGGCAGGCCGGTGGTGTCCAGCAGCAGGGCGAACTCGCTGTCGCGAAAAGCGGAGCTGAGGCCCGCCGTGGTGATCACCGAATCCGTGGGGTTCTGCACCGAGCTGGCCAGCGGCGCGTCAATGAAGCTGCCGAAGCTGCCGCTGCCAAACACCACGGTGATGCTGTCCGGCGCGCCGGCGGCGCCGTTGTTGATCCAGAGCGGAGCCAGGCGCATCACCTGGGACGGTGGCCCGGCGTTGTAGGCGCGCAAGCCCGTGGCTGGCGGCGTGCCGCCGGTGGGCGTGGGGTCGGTGAGGTTCACGCAGCCGATCATTCCGGTGCCGGCGGCGCGCACGAACCGCGACAGCGTCTCCATGGACGCCCACAGGTTTTGCTGCACCCCCAGCACCTTCATCTGCGCGTCATACACCCGCCGCTGACCGGCGAAGAAAATGAAGGACGACGACATCACCAGGCCCGCGATGACCAGCGTCACCATCAACTCCACCAGGGTGAGCCCGCGCTCCTGTCTCTTCGGTCGCGGCCTCACCATGTCTTCCACCGCTGCGTGTCCAGGCGCACCACCTTGGGGGCCCCGGTGTCGAGCGCGTAGGTGATCTGAACCGAGATGTTGTACGGCTGCGCCGGCCCCAGGTTCAGCACCTGCACCTCACGCTTGAATCGAAACGTCGGCGTCTTGGTGGCGCTCAGCGCGCCCAGCGCGTTCTGATATCCGGCCACCACCCACCCCGGCGTGGTGGCCGCCGCCATCTGGTCCAGCACTGGCGGTCCCGGCGTCACCGCCTTGCTGTCGTATTCCTCCAGCGCGCG
>JBDSME010000104.1:0-9200 GCA_039916065.1 Polyangia bacterium | reverse complement strand
GCGCGCGTGGGTACGGTGCGCGTTTGGCTGTTTCGCGCGCGGGCGCGATTCCTGGAGGAACATCAGCAGCTGTTTCCGGTCAGAGATGGAGAGGTGAGTCAATGACCAATCCGACCGAACGCTCATCAAGCGAACCATCCCGCTGGAGCGACGGCGCCACCGAGCGCAATGGCGCCGGGCCGGCGGTCGGTGCTTTGTTGGGTCGGGTGCGCCAGGCGACGGAGCCTTCCGCAACGGCGGTCCAGCGGCTGCGCTTGCGGCAGGAGCGCGGCACGCTGTCATGGACCATGGTCCCCAGACACCGGCCGGTTTGGCGCCTGGCCATGGTGGTGGTGGTGATCATGGCTACCTGCGGTGCCGTCGGCGCAGCCTTGAACAGATGGGCACAAGTGGATGTGGTGAGCTTGCTGGGGTTGCGTCGACTGACCAGCCCTGACGCCACCACAATCAACAACCACAGTCGCCCGACCGATCGGCGGCGCCACGCTGGACAGGCGGCCATGGTCACTCCTGCCAGTGCGGGCGCGGGCGCGCCGCCCGTCAACCAGACGGGGGAACCGCCACCCCCGGCGCAGCTTTCCCCGAGGGTGGGTGCCTCAAGCGATCTGCCGCGCCCGACCCATTCACCGCGCGGGGAACGCGACCGGTCGGGGCTCGATCCAGCTTCACCTCGCCGCCAAGCCGAGGGCCCGGGTCCGGCGAATCCGGTGGCGACCGGGGTGGCCCCGGAGAGCGAGGTAGAACCCCTGACGTCAGCCTTTCGCGAACTGCGCTCGGGGGGCGACCCGGCGGCTGCACTGCGGCTGCTGGACGAATATGACCAGCGCTTTCCTGGGGGTACACTGCGCGGTGAGGCTGGGGTGGCCCGGGCCGAAGCGCTTCTGACCCTCGGTCGTGGCGGAGAAGCTCTGCGGGCGCTGGACGAAATCGAAAACCGAGGTGGCACGCTCACGCGAGAGCTGCGGATCACCCGCGGCGAGTTGTTCGCCGCGAACGGCGACTGCGAAAAGGCGGGCCGCGATTTCGAGGGGATATTGGCGGCGTCCAGCGACGATGCTCTGACAGCGCGCGCCGTCTTTGGACGGGCGTCCTGTCGCTTGCGCCGCGGGGAGCTCACCGCCGCCCGGCGTGATCTGGAACGCTACCTGGTCATAGAACCAGACGGTCCCTCGGCGGCGGAGGCGCGCCGGGCCCTGCAATCGATTCCGTAGTGTAACGTTTTCGTCAGCGCCGACATGAGTCAGCCGGAGGAACCGACATGAGAAACGCCGTAACCGCTATAGTGACTTTGGTTCTCGCCGCTGCTGTCGCATGCAGCACACGCACACCCATAGGGGGAATCGGCGCCGCCGACGGCGGCATCCACACCGGTGGCACTGGCTTACCCACCGGCGGCACGGGAACCGGGGGCTCCGGTACGGGCGGCTGGGATTTCTTCACTACCGGGGGAGTCGGTACGGGCGGAGATGGTACCGGGGGAGCCCCTTCGACCGGTGGCAGTAACTTTAACACGGGTGGTGGTGGGGTGGCGCAGGTGTGTCCCACGGCGGTGGGGGGAGCAGGAGGGCAATCGCCCAACGCGCCTGCGTTCCAACCGGCGGCCAACTACCGCATGCTCGGGTATCCCCTCGCGATCGCGATCGCGGATGTGAACGGCGACTCCCGGCCGGATCTGGCGGTCGCCACCTACCTGCCGGCGGCAACGGGTGGCGTGAGCGGTAATGGAAGCGGCACTGGGGGCGCACAAACGGGCGGCGCGGGTGCCTACATACGGGAGGGCGGGAACGTCAGCGTCCTGCTGAACGGTGGGTCCGGCACCTTCGGCACGCCCACCAACCACCCGGTCATCACCCCTGCCTCGGTGGCGGCGGGCGAGCTCAGCGGTGATGGGAAGGCGGATCTGGCGGTGGCGGCATCCGAAATTGGAAGTGTCGACGTCTTGACCAACACCGGAACGGGCACCTTCGGGGAATCCGTCACGTACAGCGTGGGCATCCATCCCTCCGCTGTCGCCGTCGGGGATCTGAACGGTGATGGAAAAATGGACATCGCCGTCGCCAATAGCGGACAGACGAATACCGGACTGGGTGCAGGTGCAGGTGACGTGGCCGTGCTCCTCAACGCCGGTGGGGGCAATTTTGTGGCCGCCAATTACCTGGCGGGGAGCAATCCCGCGGCCATCGCCATCGCCGATCTCAATGGCGATGGAAAGGGCGACCTGGCGGTGGCGAACCCGGCTGGTGGGGCCACCGTGCTGTTGAACGCGGGAGACGGAACGTTCGGCGCGCCGGCCAAGTACGCCGCCGGCAGCACCCCGTATTCGGTGGCCATCGGCGATCTCAACGGTGATGGCAAGCCTGACATTGCCCTGGCCAGCAGCACCAGCGGCGGCGGGGTGGCCGTGCTGCTGAACCTGGGAACGGGCAAGTTCGGCGCGGCCATCGTCTACGCCAGCGGCACCTTTCCCCGCGGTATCGCCATCGGAGATCTGAACGGTGATGGGTTTCCCGACATCGCCACGGCGTATTCGCTGCCCGATTGCAACGGGGTGAGCGTCCTCGTGAACAAGGGGACTGGCACCTTCGGGGCGCCCATCCCCTATCCCCTGGCGGGCTCCCCTTCTTCGCTGGCGCTGGCAGATCTGAACGGCGACGGCAAGGCCGATCTGGTGGTGGTGAGCGACGAACAGGTGAGCGTACTCATAAACGCCCGGTGACCAGGCGCTGACTGTCAGGCGGGCGACGTTCTCCCGCTGACCAGCACCGTGAAGTCTTCGGTGCGGGCAACGTCCGAGAAGGCGTGGACAAGCTGGGCCGGTGGGATGACGATCTTGCGGGCGCGAAGGTCCAGCCAGGCGCCGTCCACCTCGATGATGGCGGCGTCTTCAGTGCCGCGGCGCAGGTGGTGGCGGATCCGCCACTTGCGGCCGTCGTCGGACGCGGCGGCGAGGCGCAGATCGATCTCCACTTTGTCGCCCAGCCGCAGCTCTTTCAGGAACCTGGCTTCCTCGCGAAAGAGCACCGGCCCGATGCCGTGGGTGGTGAGCCAGGACAGTCCGACCCCCTTGTGTTCCAGATACGCCAGGCGAACCGTCGCCGCCCAGTCGTAGTAGACCGAGTGCCTGGCGTGACCGTTCGGGTCCAGGTCGGCCCAGCGCAGGCCGATGCTGTGGCTGAAGGGAGGCGAGGAAGGTTCCATGGCCTTCAGCCTAGCAGTTTGCTCTAGCTCACCGCGCGGACAAACGCGGCGTCGCGACCGTCGGTGGCGACGGCGCGGCTCGCCAGCGCTGCCGCGTGCCATCCTTTGCGGTGCAAGCGCCACCACAAGAGTGCCGCGCCGGCGGCGATTTCCAGGCACAGGCCGAGCCAGCCGCCCCGCGCGCCCAGATGCAGCCGGTACCCCAGCAGCCAGGTCAACGGTGGCGTGCAGAGCCAGGACGTGATCACCCCGACGGTTGCGGAATATCGCACGTCGCCGGCGCCGCGCAGGGTGGCCCGGCCGACCAGGTTGGCGGCATCGAGCACCTGGAATACGGCACCGATGTGCAGCAACGCCACCGCGGTGGTCACCACGGCGGGATCGCCGGTGAAGGCGGAAACGATCACGCGGGAGCCGAACACCAGCACCACCGTGCACACGCCCGTATAGATGGCCCCCACCCGCAGAGCCAGCCGCGCCACCGGCAACACCAGATCGTCCCGTCGCGCCCCCACCGCCTGGCCGACCAGGACCGCGGACGCCTCAGCGACAGCGAACGCCGGCAAGAACGAGAAGTGGATCACCTGCAGGGCGATCTGGTGCGCGGCCATGTCCAGGTCCGAAAAGCCCGAGATCAACACCGACAGCAGGCCAAAGGACCCCACCTCCAGCGTGAACTGGATGCCCAGCGGCGCGCCCAGAGACCACAGCGCGCCCAGATGGCGGCGCGTGAAGGCACGCAGGCCCCACCCGGAAGGCGATCGCAGCGCGGGGATGGCCAGCGCGCCGGCCTCCACGACCTGAGCCAGCACCGTGGCCGTCGCAGCGCCCGCCACTCCGGCGCCAGCGACGAAGACCAGGAGGTACGCCAAGACGACGTTGACCACGTTGGCCGCGATGCTGGCGCGCATGGGGGCACGCGAAAGTCCCTGGCCATAGCTGACCTCGCGAAAGGCCACGAACAGCAGCATCACCGGCGCTGCCAGGATGCGAATGCGCAGATAGCTGGCCGCGGCATGTCCCGCCGCTGGACTGGCCGCGAACCGTCCCAGGAGGCCCGCCGCCAGTTGACCGACAAACACGGTGAGCAGCCCCAGCCCCAGCGCGATGACGATGGCCGCGCCCTGGTAGCCCCTTGCTTCCCCCGCCCGGTCGGCGCCGACGGCTTGCGCCACCAGGGTGTTCGCGCCGCGCAGCAGCCCGATCGAGAAGCACAGGAAGAGGAAGGCCATGATCCCTCCCAGACCCACGCCGGCCAGCTCCGCCCTTCCGAGGTGTCCCACCAGAATGGTATCCACCAGGGTCATCACGCTGTAGGACAGCGACGAGACAGTGATGGGCCAGGCCAGGCCGGCCAGCGCGCGGAGGGGATTGTTCTTCCATTCGAGTGACATGGTGGGCTCTCGGTGACGTGGGTGGCGAAAGAAGGAGGACGCAAAAACGGAAGACTGGAGACCGGAAGACCTGCCTAAATGCGGCAGAGCGGGGACGCCGCGGCATCCGGGCAAAAAAAAACCGCGGGTTCCTTTGGGAAACCGCGGCGGTCTTGATGGTCTGAAGGGGCGAACTAACTCAGCTAAACCTCCAGGAAAAAACCGCTGCGGGTGCCGACGGGGACGGCCGCCGCGCCATATAGGCGGCAGTGGCGGTCGGGGTCGTGACCACCGTCGCCCCGCGTCGCATCTGGCGACGGATAGACGGGCAGGTGGGCGTGGTCTGGATGGTGTCCATGGGAAATGTTCCGAGTTGCCGCGAAGATCACGGCCAGCAGGCAATTCTGAGGGAGGCAGCTGGATTCGTCAAGGTGGTCGCATTCGGCCGGTCGGCGGCGATGTTGGCCACCTTGGCCCGGTGTTGTCCGCCCTCACTCGGTCAGCACGGCCTGGCAGGCGGGCGCCCCTGTTCCGTCCACGCAGGTGACGTTCAGTTGCCACTGCACCCGGTGGGCCGTACAGAGTCGAAACGAGCCGGGACAGGGCTCGACACCCGATACGCAGCCCCAGAGCAGCCAGCCCCCCTCTCGCAGGGGATGCCCAGCTTGATCGAGTGCACCGCGCATGGGGAGAGGGACGGCACCCAGCGTGTTGTCTGGATAGGTCAGGCTCAGCGACCGCGACGGCGATTGTGTCATATCGAACGCGGTGCTCTGGGGCGCGCAGTTGCCGCTGATCCGCAGGTGCACGACCTCGTCCGCCGGGTCGTCGCCAGGTCCGCAAGCGGCCAGCAGCAACGGCGTGACCAGGGTGATGAGTATGGCCGCGGTGCGCCCTCGGAAGATCCAGGGCGTCATGGCAGCACCACCTTCGTCAGTCGCGATTCACACAACAGTTCGCCGCCGGCACCGGTGCAGGTGAAAAGGAGGTCCCCATTTTGGCCGAGGTGAGCAATACAGCTGCGGAGACAGGACATCGTCAGGCCCCCGACCCCGCCCGCGCCACCGTCCGCGATCGCGACCAGGGCAGCATCGACGGGGCCCGCGTCACCGTCTCCCCCTGTTGCTCGTCCCGATGGGCATGTCCAGTCGAACCTCCATTCTCCTTTCTCCACGGTGAAGGGGCACGCCGTGCCGACGTAGCGGCCGGAAGCGCCTTGCGACGGGTCGAGCGGCGGCAAGCCCAGCGCGGCGGAGTTCGCCAGGGCGACGGTGCTGGACCATCCGCCCGTCTCCACCACGATCAGACCGCCGGGTCCGCACGTTCCCGCCGCGTTGAAAACCACTGGGGCTGACCGGTGATCGCAGTCCGCCGGTTTGCTGGTGGCCACCAACAATGTCGTCGTGACGAGCAGCATGCCAATCTTGCCCGCCACGACCACACGGTTTCGCAGCAGATCGTTCATGGCTCGCTCGACATCATGGTTCGCTCCGTCGTTTCTGTTTCACGGTCGCCGTCTCGGCCGGCGCGGTTCAGCCCGTACAGGCATCCCGCCGGAACAAAGATCAGCGCCCACAGATCGGTCAGGTCGCGGGTCATGGAAGCCCCCCTGATTCCCAGCGGCCCTCCGACAAGGGCGACCACCCGCCCGAACAGTGCGTCCGCGCCCGTGGACAGCTCGAGCGTGGTGAAGATCAGCGCGGTGAGCACACCTCCCACCGCGATGCGGGGGCGTAACCGCCAGCCGGCGATCAGGCCCAGCACCGCCGATATGAACAGGGGAAGAAAGAAACAACCGGCGACGTCCGACAGCTTCCCGGTGAGGGCATTGTGCAACCGCGCCTTCAGAATGTGATCGTTCACGCCCATGACGACCACCGCCGCCAGCGATGCGGGGGCAAAGAATTCGCGCATGCCCAGGCGATCCGGCGTCAAAACGCCACTCCGATGGTCGCCACCGGGCCGTGCGAACGGTGGGCGCCTCCGCTGCCCACGATCAGGCGGTCGGTTTCACGTTCCTGGAACAGGCTCACGGAATATCCCACGTCCAGGCGGACCACAGGCGAGGGATCAAGAGGCAGAAGCCACCCCACCGTCGGTTGCAGGACGGGGCCGGAAGCGCCACGTCCGCCCACGTGTTGCCACACCCAGCGTGTCACGCACCCGCCGAACCACCACTCGCCCCAGCGGTGGTGAATGCCCAGCGCCAGCGAGCTGACCTGCTTCAGCCCGTCGTCGCCCCTGTCCGCCTGGGCATCGAGCAGGGAAGCCGCGCCCCGATACAATACGAGCAGGCCCACGCTTGGGAAGGCGACCGAGCCGCCAGCGGGCGTACCGAACAGAAAGGTGACCCCCGCCTGTACCCCCACGAAGAGCCGCCGGGGTTGCCGGGTCGGCAAGTCGCGGCTTGCGCCCGCGGCGCTGACTCCGTCCCCGTGGTCCTCGGCGACGTCCAGCACCGCGCCGGCCGCCGCGAAAAGTTCCCGCACCAGGCTGTCGGCAACGGGGCGCATGGCGTCCGGCGCCGCGTTCGTGCTGCGCTGAACCTGGATGGTGCGGCCGGACGGAAACCTGCTGGGACCCCACACGTAGGCCGTCAACGTCAGCACGGTGGTGCCGGCGGAAGGGCCGCGCGCGTTGTCAGCGGGGCCGCCCGCGGAGCCACCTGCGGAGCCGACGCCTGGACCGCCGCCAGCTCCGCCACCACGGACCTCATGGCCGACGTTCAATGCCAGGATACCGTCGGCACCCAGGCTGCGCGCCAGGTCCACGGCCGCGGCGCCGTCCATCCCCCACACCGTTGGCGCGCCAAGCTGGTTGCGAATCCAGCAGTCCTGGCAGTGCGTCGCCAGACGCTCCATGACCAGGGCGCGCACCTGGTTCGCCACCGACGCCGACACGCTTTGACCACTCACCGGCAGCATGAGCAACATCTCCACGGCGGACGCCTGGCTGGCATGCAGCAGCGACGACCAGACCAGGATCCAGATGGCGCGGTTGACCAGATGAAACGCGCCCCGCGCGCCCCCGCGCCGTCGTGAAGACCGAACGGTCATTGCTCGTCCGGCCTCGCGTCCGGCCTCACGGGCGTCGCCACAGGCACATGCGGCGGAGGGGAAGAGCCAGGTTGGGCGACCGGCGGCGCTGGCATCGTGGTTGACGGATTCGGAAGCGGCGCCACCGGCAGGAGCGGCGGCGGAGGTTGTGCCAGGTGTCCGGGCGGCAGCAGATCAGTACCGTTCCCCCACCAGGGATCAGTCAAAAAAAAGCGCGAAGAGGCCCCGCCCTCCTGCAGTCTCGCGGCCAGCTCCCGCTTCGCTTCGCGGCAATCGGCGGTGACCTTCCAACCGTGGATAGCGGAGACCAACATCCCGGCCCCCAGCGCCGTCGCCGTGAGCTCGCCGCCCATATCGGCTGATGTTTGCGAGTCGGAAGCCGCGCCGATCGCCGTCAACGCGAACAGCGCGGCGAGCGCCACGTCGGCGTTCGGCGCAAGCCGGCTGGAGGTGCAATCAAAATAGGGCAACGATGTCGCGCGGGCCGGTGGCGCGTCGACGAAAGCGAACGAACAGCCCGCCTGCCCGACCGAGCCCCCCGTGATCGCCAGGGTCGGCAGCCACACCGCCAGCCACACGACCCGCGCCCCGCGTACCATTCCGAGGAACATTAGCAAGGCTCATACCGAACATGCGCATCGCCCGCTCTCATTCGGCGGGCAGAGCGACCACGACATCGGTCGCCTTCAGGGCTCGCGTCGTTTGGCGATCCGCGATGCCGCGCTCTGCCACCCCGCATCGATCGCCGCACCAGGGACATCGATGTCGATCAGCACGGGGGCGTGATCTGACGGCGTTGGTTTACCCTTGCGCGCCTCCCGGTCGATCTCCGCCCACACCACCCTGTCGGCCACGCACCGCGTGACCAGCAGGTGATCAATGCGCATCCCGAAGTTCTTGTGGAAGTTGCCGGCGCGGTAGTCCCACCAGCTGTAACGGCCGGGGGCCGGCTCCATCCGCCGGTAGGCATCAACCAGCCCCCAGTCACACAGTTCCTGGAAAGCAGCTCGCTCCGGCGGCGACACGTGCGTGCCGCCATGGCAGGCGTTGGCGTCCCAGACGTCGGCGTCGGTGGGGGCGACGTTGTAGTCACCGCCCACGGCGATCGCTTCGTCGGCGTTGCGCTGCTCGACGAGCCAGCGTTTGAGCGAGCCGTACCAGGTCAGCTTGGCGTCGTAATGGATGGACCCCACCGTGCGACCGTTGGGCGCGTAGACGCTGACCACGCGAATGCCGCCGCACACCGCGGAGATCATGCGCGCTTCGCTCAGCGGCTCGTCGTCCGGGACCTCCGGAGTGGCGGACGGCGCCAGGGGCATGCCGAAGTTGGTCGCCACGTCGGCGATGCCGATCCGGCTCGCGATGGCGACGCCGTTCCACCGCCCCTCGCCGTGATGGGCCAGCTCGTAGCCGACGCGCGAGAACTCTTCGTGCGGTGCCGCCGGGTCGGCCAGCTTCGTCTCCTGCATCAGGAGCACATCCGGCTGGGCCCGTTCCAGCCACCAGGTGACCTTGCCCAGCCGCGCATTCAACGAGTTCACGTTCCAGGTGGCCAACCGCATCGGCCGCACAA
>JBDSME010000103.1:0-3278 GCA_039916065.1 Polyangia bacterium | reverse complement strand
CCCCTTGGTTGATTCTGGATTGACTTTGGGTTGGGGGGTGGCGGATAAGGCGGGGATGGAGAGTGCCGGGGAGTTGCCGGGCCTGGGCGGATCGCTGGCGGTGTCGCTGGTTTCGTTGGGGGTGGTCTGCCTGATCGCCTACCTGTGCTTGCGTTTTCTCAGTCGGCGCGGCGTGGGGCGTGCATCGGGGCCCATCAAGGTGCTGGCGAGGTGTCCGCTGGAGCCGCGGCGATCGCTGTATCTGGTGGAGACAGCGGGACGCTGTTTTCTGGTGGGAGTTGGGGATGGTCCGATGACCATGTTGGCGGAGGTTCCCGCTCAAGAGATCGCGGTCGGCGATGCCGCGACCGGAAAAACTCCTGCCGGTGATTTGGGTGTGGCGGCTGGAACGCGCTTCGCTGACGTGCTGGGGCGGGTCCTCGGGCGCGGCGGCGGGCCCACATAACGGATCGCGGGGAGCTGGGTGAAACGGTTCGCTGTTTCCTTGTGGGTGGTCGGGGCAACGATGTTGCTGCCGCTGGGGGCGCAGGCGGCCGGCCATTCGAAGGCGGCAATGGCCACGGCGTCCGTGGCGAGCGAGGCCATGTCGTCTCGGCCGCTGGTGATGATCTTGGTGATGGCGGCGCTGTCGCTGGTGCCGTTCGCGCTGCTGATGACCACCTGCTTCGTCAAGGTGGCGGTGGTCCTGTCCATCTTGCGCAGCGCCATCGGCACCCCGCAGGTGCCGCCGTCGCAGGTGGTCACCGGGTTGGCGTTGATCCTGACCATGTACGTGATGGCGCCGACCGGTGAACGGATGTATGCGGCGGTGAAGCCGGTGCTGGGACTGGCGGCCGGGGCGGAGCTGGCCAGCGGTCAGACCATCGACGCCCTCGGGCAAGCCGCGGACCGGGCCAAGGAACCACTGCGCGCCTTCTTGATCAAGCACGCGGACCGGCGCGACCGCGCCACCTTTCACGGCATGGCGCTGCGGATGCGCACCCCCGCCGAACGCGTCTCCATCACCGACCAGGATTTGATGGTCATTGTGCCGGCGTTCGTGACGTCCGAGCTGCGGCGCGCCTTCGAAATTGGATTCTTGCTGTTCTTGCCGTTCCTGGTGGTCGACATGGTGATCTCCAATCTGTTGCTGGCGTTGGGCATGCACATGCTCACGCCCACCACGGTTTCGCTGCCGTTCAAGTTGCTGCTGTTCGTGCTTGCCGACGGCTGGCACCTGGTGGCCCGTGGCCTGGTGGAGAGCTACCTGTGAGCGCGGCGGACCTGGTGCTGCGCGCGGTGCGCGAAGGGTTGCTGCTGGCCATCCTGGTGTCGGCGCCGCCGCTGCTGGCCAGTCTTCTGGTGGGATTCGTGGTGGGCATCGTCCAGGCGGCGACGCAGATCCAGGATCAGACGCTGGCCTTCGTACCCAAGCTGGTGGTGGTCGCGGTCACCTTGCTGGCCCTGGGGCCGGTGCTGGGGACGCAGTTGGTCCGGTTCACCCACGCTCTGCTGCTGGTGTTTCCCACCTTGCGGTGAGTTCCGCGTGCGTACCCGCCGCCGGCGCCTCCACCCGTCGCCATGACCACCTCCATTTCCATCTTGAGCGACTCACTGCAGCCGGTCTTGCTGGCGGTGGGACTGGGCGCGGCGCGCACCGTCCCGCTCACCTGGCTGGTTCCGGCGCTGGGAGGGCCACGGGTTTCGGCCGAGATCCGAGTGGGGCTGGGCCTGCTCCTCGCCGTGCTGTGCCTGCCCATCTTGTTGCCGGCCGCGACCGCGGGCGCAGCGCTGGGACCATTGACCTGGATCGTGCTGTTCGCCCGTGAGCTGCTGGTCGGATTGACCGTGGGGCTCTGCGCCGGCGCCGCCTTCCGCGCCGCCGAGGCAGCCGGACGATTGGTGGACATCCTCCGCGGGGCGAACCTCGCCGAGGTGCTCTCTCCCACCTCGGATGAGCGCACCAGCCCCACCGGCGACCTGTATCTGTTCGTGGCCGTGGTGCTGTTCCTGGAGATGGGCGGCATGCGGTTTTTCATGGCGGCGCTGGCGCGCAGCTACGAGGCGGTCCCGGTGAGCGGCACCGTCCCGGTGACGGCGTTTCGCGCGGCGGCCGCGCTGATCACCGCCACCACCGCCAAGCTGCTGGAGAGCGCCCTTGGGCTGGCGGCTCCCGTGCTGGTCGCGCTGTGGGTGGCAGACGTGACATTGGGGGTGGTGGGGCGGGCCGCTCCCCAGATCCCCGTATATTTCGCGGCCATGCCGGCCAAGGCGTTGCTGGGGTTGGGGATGGTGCTGGTGGGTCTTGGCGCGGTGGACGCCGCCTGGACCGCCGGTTTCCCGGCCTGGATGTCCCTGGTCGAACACGCCTTCTCCCTGTGGAGACCGCGGTGACGACAGGCACCGACATCGGCGCTTCAGGACCGGGTCCAGTCCGACGAAAAGGAGAGCGTGAAGTTTCCGTCGTATCGTCTCATCACGCCGATCCGCGCCGCGGCTTTCGCGCTGGCGCTGGGATCGTCGCTAGCGAGCTCGGCAGGGGCTGTGTCGGTCGCGGCGCCAGGTTTGGGATACTCACAATCACCAGCACCGCAAACGCAAACGCAAACGGATGACGGATCCGGTTTCGACGATCCCAAACTGGCACGCGAGATGGTGGTCTCAGCGCCGAGGGTGGTGGCCCCCACGCCTGCCCCGGTGCTCCTTCCCGCGAAGGTGGTGGCGCGTTCGCCAGTGCCCGTGGCGATTCCGCGACCTGTCCCTGCTCCGCCGCGGTTGCCCGTGGTCGCCCAGCCAGCGCCCGGTCCCCCCTTGGCGGTTTCCCCGCCCTTGCCTCTACCGGCGCCTTCGGCGGTCCCGCAGGCCAGCCCCAGGCGCCCTGCGTCGGTGCCGTCCGTGTCTGCGCAGCGCCTGGCGATGGTCGACTCGGCCTCGGCCTCTGCCGTCGGCTCTGCTTCTGCCTCCGGGCCGAAGACCACGCGCCGGGTGGTCGCCGGTACGGACGCTGAAGTCGTCCGGAAGCGCCAGCCCTCTCGTGACAGCGCGTCGGCGCGGCTTGCGCCGGTTCCCGTCGCGCGTTCCGGCAGCGCCACCGAGGCTTCCCCGGACAGCCCCTGGCCATACGCTCCGCGGTTAAAGCTCAGCTACCGGCAATTCTCTTTTGCCCACGCTGTCAGCGCGGAGCCGGCGATCACCCAGGGGACCACCTTGCCCTCCACCCCCGAGACTTTCCAGAGCGTTTCTCTCGATCTGTATCCGATGTCCTGGTACCTGCGCGTGGGCCTGTCCACGCAGTTTGG
>JBDSME010000102.1:0-2609 GCA_039916065.1 Polyangia bacterium | reverse complement strand
GGCGTCAGGTTCTGGGCCTCGTCCACGATGATGAACTGATTGGGGATGGACCGTCCGCGGATGTAGGTGAGCGGCTCGATCTCGATGAACCCCATGTCGATCAGCTCGTGATAGCTGCGTCCACCCGGTCCGCCGCCGCTGCCCGCGCCCTTGCCCGTCCCCTTGGGGTCGGTCTTCGACAACCCCATCAGGAACTCGACGTTGTCGTAAATCGGTTGCATCCAGGGATTCAGCTTCTGCTCCAGGTCACCAGGTAGAAAGCCCACGTCTCGCCCCAGCGGGAAGATAGGGCGACTGACCAGCATCTTGGAGTAGGTGTTCTCCTCGACGACCTTCTGCAGGCCGGCCGCCAGGGCCAGCATGGTCTTCCCGGTGCCCGCCTTGCCCACCAGGGTGATCAGCTTGATGTCATCGGACAGCAACAAATCGAGGGCACAGTGCTGCTCCTTGTTGCGCGGGCGGATTCCCCAGACCCCGTCGCGAATCTTCTTGAGTTGAACCAGCTTGCCCTGCAGCTTGTCGAACCGCCCCAGCGCGCTGTGCGACGGGCTCTCCGCGTCGCGCAGCAGCACGTACTGGTTTGCCAGCAACTCGGCGCGCGACAGCTCCAGGCTGCCCTGGCTGAAAAAGGTGTCCACCTCCGCCCCGGTCACCTTGATCTCGGTCATCCCCGAGTAGAGCTCTTCCAGGCTGACCCGCTCCTCCGCCTCCAGATCCACCGCAGTGAGGCCGAGCGCGTCCGCGCGAATGCGCAGGTTGACGTCCTTGGTGACGAAAATGGTGGGATCGGCGGGGTTGGCGTCGCGCACGTCGACGGCGACCATCAAGATCAGGTAGTCGGCGACTTGACTCTCACGCAGGTTCCCCGGAACGGTGCGTTCGGCGGTGGCCACCCGCAATCGTCCCCCGCTGGGCAACAGCGCGCCATCCCCCAGGTGGCCTCCGCTGCTGCGCAGCTTATCCAATACCCGTGCCAGCTCGCGCGCGTTCCGTCCCCGCTCGGAGGCCTCCTTCTTGAACTGGTCGACCTCTTCCAGAACGAAGATGGGCACGACCACCTCGTTCTCGCCGAATTGAAACAGGGCCCGCGGGTCGTGAAGAAGGATGTTGGTGTCGAGGACGAAGTGTTTCAAGGAGATCTCGCGACGGCGGGTCGGTGGGGCGACCGATCGCCTCCGCCCCGCGTGGAATGTGGAATGTGAACCGGGGGGTTTAAGGGCAGGGACCTGTCACGGTGTGGCGGCCGGAGGCGTGGGAGCGGCCGGCATCTTCTCGACGGCGGGCTTCTCCGCCTTGTGATCGGCGGGCTTGGCGGCCTTGTCGGCGGCCTTGTCCAGGGCCTTGTCACCAGATTTTTCAGCCGAGCTATCCGACTTTGCCGACTTTGCCGCCTTGGCCTTGGCGGCGGCGCCTCGGGCCGGCTTGCCGTGGGTGATGGTGATCTTCTTGATCACCACGTCGTCGACAGGGCGATCGCGCGGCCCCGCCTTGACGCGAGCGATCTCTCCGACCAGGGCGGCCGGCTCGCAGGCGCCGAAGATGGTGTGGCGACCGGTGAGGTGCTCAGGCGTGCCCTCGGTGATGAAGAACTGCGACCCGTTGGTGGCCGGCCCGGCGTTCGCCATCGCCAGCAAGCCAGGCTTGTCGAACCGAAGCTCCGGAACGATCTCGTCTTGAAAACGATACCCGGGGTTGCCGGTGCCGGTGCCCAGGGGATCTCCCCCCTGAATCATGAACCCCGGGATGACACGGTGGAAAATCAGGCCGTCATAAAGCGGCTTCTTCTGAACCCACTTGTTGGTCTTGGGATCGAGCCAGGCGCGCTTGCCGGTGGCAAGACCCACGAAGTTCGCCACGGTGATGGGCGCCTGTTTGTCGAACAGCTCGCAGGTGAACTTCCCTTTGCTGGTGTCGATGGTCGCCACCAGCGGTCCCGTGGCGGGCCCGGGAATCCCTTTGGTGGCCTCGGCCAGCGTGAAGTTGCCGTGGTTCGGGTCGGCTTCCTCGGCACGCGCCGTGCCCACGCCGAAACCGATGAATGCGAACGCCGTGCCCAGGCAGGCCAGCGACGCCACAAACGAAAAAGCTAACGAGTTGGAACGTGAACGCATTCTCTGCTCCCTCCTGCGGCCGTGGTGGTACTTCCGTGGTACTTCCAAAAAATCGTCGGTTCAGGTGGTTACCACAACGACGGGTTTGCCTCCACCCCAGCACCGCCGCGGGCGGCAGAGCGCGACCGACGCCTGGCGCAACCGCCGTTCGGACGCCTGCGCTCTGGTTGGACCGCTCCCCCGGAACTTATTCGCCGGTCCTGGTGTTCAATGACCGCCGGGCTCCCCGGTGCCCAGGACACCCGCGGGCATTCCCCGGAACTCCACGGTGCTGGCCGCTGTCACTCCCCAGCGCTCGCTCATCCCCCCGCTGATCTCCAGGACGTATCGCGACAGCCCCTCCACGTGACGCGGCGTCTCCGTCTCCGGGGTAGCGTTCGCCACGATGCCCACGATCTTCCGATCGCTGCCGATGAAGATCATGTCCAGAGGAATGAAGGTGTTCTTCATCCAGAACGTCAGTGGCGCATCGCGATCGAACACGAACAACATCCCCGA
>JBDSME010000101.1:0-3511 GCA_039916065.1 Polyangia bacterium | reverse complement strand
CCACAGCCTGGTGGTCGCCAGCGGATGGCAGTCGGCGTGGTACTCGACCAACGCCGGCCAAACCCTGACCAAGGCCCAGGATTTCTCCGGGCTCCTGGGGTCGAGCACGGGAACGATCCGGAACGTGTCCTTTCATCCGTTCGGTGGAGGACGTTTCATCCTGATCCCCGATGATGGGGACGGCAAGCGCAAGTTCGTGGTCAGCAAGGATCTCGGCAAGACCTACGCCCTCGGCACCATGTCGCCGGACGACTGCGCCAGCCGGGTCACGGATGTGGTCTCCGGCGGTGACATCATCGTCAGCATCTCCGACGAGACGGGATTTGCCTGCCGGTCAACCGACGGCGGTGCTACCTGGGCGGGCAAGCCGATTTCCCCGGACGGGCTGTCGCGGCAGATGGTCTGGACCGGCACCGAGTTCCTCGTCTACGGCGGCGGAGCCGGTTACCGCAGCACCGATGGCAGCACCTGGACCAAGTTCACCCTTTCGCCCGCCGGGTTACGTTTCGGCGCCCTGACCCGGTCCAGTCAATCGGGTATCCTGGTCGCTTCCAGCCCGTACGGAACCGACTACGGCGCCCAGGCGTTTTACCGCAGCGCCGACGGCGTGACCTGGCAGAAGCTGGCCGCGGGAAAGTTCGTGGGCAGCCATCTCATCGAGCACATGACCTTCGGCGTCGGTCAGCACAGCGCCGCCTGCCCCTAGCAGCCCAGCCGTGGAGGAGAGTGGGGGGTATCGGCGGGTCAGCTATACGGGGGGAGGGGCGCCGGCTGGCGGAGCGGGAGGAGCTCCCGCGGGAGCTCCGGTGCCGCCCTTCGCTGGCTTGGCGACTGGCAGCGTCTTCAGGCGCTTGCGCATCTGATCGTAGGCAACGTGGCCGGTCTCGGTCCCCGTCAATCCCTGGTTGGCGATGTACTGGTTCAGATGCTCGATCCGTTCCGACGTCGCGGGGTGATCGGACAGGTACGTGAGCACGCCTGGCACCGATCCCTCCTGCTTCTGGAGTCGACCGAAGAAGGTGACGAAGGCATGAGGGTCATACCCCGCGGCTGCCGCGTAGCGGGCGCCGAATTCGTCGGCCTCCGTCTCATCCGCGCGTGAATGCTTGAGCAGCAGTCCCTGGGTGGCGATGCCGGTGGTCAACTGTGCCAGCAGGCCTGGGTTGCTCCCGGTGGCCAGAGCGGCCACTGCTTGCAGCCCATTTTGCGCAACCAGGCTGCGGGCGGCGTGGCGCGCCACCACGTGACCAGCCTCGTGAGCCATCACGCCAGCCAGCTCTGCCTCGTTGCTAGCCGCCTCCAGCAGACCCCGATAGACATAAAGGTACCCACCGGGCGTGGCGAACGCGTTCACGGTGGCGGCATCGTCGATCACGAAGATTTGCCACGTGACCTCGGGGCGGTCCTTCTTCCCCAGATCGGTCACCTTGGTGGCAACGGTGCGCACATAACCGACCACCGCCGGGTCGGTCATGTAGACAATTTTCTGTTTGGTATCCAGCTCGTTCTTCAACTGCAGACCGATCTGATTTTCTTGCTCGGGCGTGACCAACGCCCCGGCGATGGTGGTCTCCACCCCGCGGGTCGCGCCCATGGCGCACCCCCCGGCAAGGAGGAAGACCAGCGTCAGGCCCCGCCCGTGCAAGCTCCGATGCATTACTTGCAGCCGTTGGCGATCGTCTTGGTGGTGGACTTGGTCAGGGTCCACTTCCAGGTCGAGGTGCAGGTGCCACCCGTCGGAATTCCCGAGCAGGCCGGCAAGAACATGGACTCGACCTCGGTCACGGAAACCGTGAACGTGTTGGTCGCTGTTACGGTGAGGTCGGCCGTGTCCATCTGACTCCAGGTGCAGGTGGCCATGGCGGGATCGGTCGCGGTGCTGTCCCGGGTCAGCGTACCCACGTTCTGGGTGACCTGACCGGCGCCGATGGAGCCCATGGTGCCCAGCGTGACGGTGGCGGTAGCCATTGCGTAGTTGACGGGCAGCGACGCACCGACCAAACCAGCGACGCCCAGGTCGCAACCGTCGTCGCTTCCAGGCGCCACGGCGGTGATATCAAAGCAGTTGTCGCCGGTGGAGAGGCCGTAAAGCGTCACACCGCTGTCGGCGGTCGCGTCCCCTTGCGCATCGGAGACGGCAGCGTCGCTCTTGCTGTCGCTGCTGCTACATCCCGCCACAACCGCCACCAAAAAACCCATACATATGATCGATATTTTCTTCACGTTATTCCCTTTCACAGATCTTGCGTTCGTCGGATGATGCGGCCCGTGGCCTAGAAGTGACCGCGGCCCTTGCGCGTCTCGGTCGTGGGAGCGGTGACACCGGCAGGCGCGGTGGGAGTGGGCGCCGGGGTAGGAGTCGCCGCGGCCGCCGGCTTCTTCTTGGCGCTCTTCGTGACGTGCTCTTCCTTCGCCGCGGGAGCTTCCGGTGCGGGTGCGGCTGCGGCGGCCAACTTGGCGTTGAGGTCAGTGACCTGCTGCTGCAGGGCAGCGGTCTGCTGCTTGGTGGAGTCAAGCTGGGTCTTCAGCGCGTCCCGCTCCGAGGTCACGGTTTGAAGCTGCGCCTTCGTCGAGTCGAGCTCCGCCTTGGATTGATCGCAGCCGATGGCTGCCCCAGAGATGAGCAAAGCGATGGTTAGTGCCTGGCTGATTGACTTCATGTGGTCCTCTCCTTAAGTGACGTGAGGTCGAGACACTGACCAGGAACCCGGCCACCGCCCGACAGTGGGGTATTTAGCCCTCGATCGACGCAAAAAGCTAGTTGGCGAAGGCATTCTTCGGGCGAAGCGATCCCCGGGGCCAGGCCGCGTCCACACCGTCGTCCATGGCACTGGTTCGTAACATCGGGCGGCGCTACGATCGTCCTACCCCTTGCACCTTGCTACCATCCCGACCGACCCTCGCTGACTCGTGCGTTAATGGCCTTCTTTTCAAACTACCCGGACGATGCGCTGGCGGGACCGGCTGCGCCGACGCTGCGTAAGCCCAGCTATTCCATCAGCGCCCCCTTCCGAAGCTACCTGTCGAGTCACAGGCGTGAGCTCAAGCTGCCGGTCAGCTACAACCGGCTAAGCGGCTTTCGAGAGACGGTTCCCCTCACCGACGCCGACGGTCACCACACCCTGTGGGAGACCGTCATCTACCCGCCGGACGAGATGACGGCGCTCAAGGAAGACCTCAAGCGCATCTACGCCCTGCTGAAGGTGGACGGCGATCTCTCGGTGATGGGCCACCTCTACATCGACAGGGTCGATTTCTGTAGCTTCGGAAACTCCATGCCATTCCGCATACGCGTGGTGAACAGCATCAACGAGAATCCCGACTACTTTTATATCAAGCGCGCCGATGCCTCGCGGGTGTACGGGCTGGAGCTGGAGGACCTGCTCTCTCCCAACCGGTTGAACTATTTCATCCACGCCTCCACCCTCATCGAAGAGCATATCGCCGGCGTTCCTGGCGACGTGTTCATCCAGCGCTGGTTGACCAGCCCCGACATCAAACCGATTCGCGT
>JBDSME010000100.1:0-3317 GCA_039916065.1 Polyangia bacterium | reverse complement strand
CTGATGGGGATCGTGGCGCTGGACGTCGCGGCGCTGGCGCAGGTGGACTTTTCTTCGCTGTCCGAGGTGGGGCAGCGCGCCCGGAAGGTGGCGCACGGCAGCCCCTCCTTGCTGTGGCTCGACCTCCCCCTCGACGGCTCGGGGGCGTCCGATTTCAAGGCGCTCCTGAAATCGAAGCTGAAGGCGCTTCCCCCGCCCGGGCCGCCGCCACCCCCGCCACCGCGCGCCTGACCAGCGCCAGCGCCGCCCCGCCGTCCGAAACCCGGGAATGAACGGCGCCGCGGCGCGGTTCCCCACCCACAACGCACGGCGCCGGTGCCATCTCCATGTGGTAAGGTACCCGTTCCCGTTTGTGGCGCGGTGACCGGTTCGCGTTCAGCCGAGCCGGAACCGGAAATCCCACGGAAGTAGAGGCAAAAATGGCGGCCTTCGGTACTTTGACCCTTCTCATCGCGCTGGTGGTTGCGACCTATGCCGGGGCGGCCTCCCTGGTGGGCGTCCGCCGGGGCAGTCGGCGGCTGGTGGAATCAGGGCGCAGCGGCGTCTACGCCCTGGCCGCGGTGCTGGGGATGTCGTCGGTGGCGATGTGGTACTCGTTCCTCTCGCACGACTACTCGATCAAGTACGTCCACCGCTACTCCGACGCGTCGTCCCCGCTGTTCTATCAAATTACCGCGTACTGGGGCGGGTTGGACGGCTCCATTCTGTGGTGGGCCTTTCTGCTGTCCGTCTTTTCGGCGATCGCCATTTACACCAACCGACACCGCCATCGCGAGCTGCTGCCCTATGCCGTGGTCACGTTGATGACCATCGCTGACTTCTTCCTGTTCGTGATCATTTTCTACAAGAACCCTTTCTCCACCTACACCGGTGAGATCCCCACGGCGGGCAAGGGGCTCAACCCTCTGCTGCAAAACGCCTACATGGTCACGCACCCCCCCTCCCTGTACACCGGGTTCGTGGGGATGAGTATCCCGTTTGCGTTCGGCATGGGCGCCTTGATCTCCGGGCAGCTCGACGACGCCTGGATCGCCTCGGTCCGCAAGTGGACGCTGGGAGCATGGTTCTTCCTGTCAATGGGTCTCACCCTGGGAATGCTTTGGGCGTACGAGGAGCTGGGGTGGGGAGGGTTCTGGGCGTGGGACCCGGTGGAGAATGCTGGCTTTCTGCCCTGGCTGACCGCCACCGCCTTCTTGCATTCCATCATGATCCAGGAACGTCGCGGCATGATGAAGATCTGGAACGTCACCCTCATCATCCTGACCTTCTTCCTGACCATCTTCGGCACCTTCATGACCCGGTCGGGAATCGTGCAATCTGTCCACGCGTTCGGCCAGGACACCCAGCTGGCCTGGATCTTCACCGTCTTCATGGTGCTGATCCTGGTGGTCAGCTTCGGCTTCGTGATCAAACGGTTGCCCGCCCTGCGGTCGCGCGCCACCTTCGAATCGTGGCTGTCGCGGGAGGCGGCGTTCGCCGTCAACAACTGGATCCTGCTGTTTGCCGCGTTCTTCGTGCTCTTCGCCACCATGTTCCCGACGCTTTCCGAGGCCATCGTGGGCGAACGAATCACGGTCGGTCCGCCATTCTTCAACAAGTGGATGGTCCCCATCGGGATCACCTTGCTGTTCCTCACTGGTGTCGGACCAGGCATCGCCTGGCGGAAGGCAACGCCGGGACACCTGCGCTACCAGTTCATGCTGCCGGTGACCGTGGCCGTCGCCACGGCCGGTCTTTGTCTGCTGGTCGGGCTGCGCAGTTCATGGGCGGCGGTGATCAACTTTTCGTTGTGCGCGATGGTGTTCACCACCATCTCGCAGGAGTTCGTGCGCAACCTGATCATCCGGCGGAAGAACACCGGCGGTGATTACCTGTCCGCTGCCATCGGAATGGTGCTGCGCAACCGGCGTCGCTACGGCGGATATCTGGTGCACATCGGGATCGTCTTGATGTTCCTGGGGTTCGCCGGCTCCGCCTATCAGCTGGAGAGCGAGAACCGGCTGCAGCCAGGCCAGGAAGCGAAGATCGGCAAGTACACCTTGCGCTTCGATCGCCTGGCGCACGAGGAAGACCGCCAGAAGGAGATGGTGACGGGCGAGATCACGGCGTCGGTGGACGGCAAGGTGATCGATCACATGCGACCGGCGCGCTGGTTCTTCCACGGGCACGAGAGTGAACCCACCACCGAGGTGGCGATGCACCGTTCTCCCGCCGAAGATCTGTACATCACCCTGGGCAACTACGACCTGGCTGACGGAACGGCGATGGTCAAGCTGGTGGTGAATCCGCTGGTCAACTGGATATGGCTGGGTTTCATGATGCTGGCGTTCGGCACCGGGATCGCGCTGTTGCCCGAGGCCTTGCTCGACCGGCTGATCGCGCGTTCCCCTCAGCCGGCCGGCGCCGCCGCGGCGGGCAAGGGGGGTGGTATGTCGGGAGCCGCGGGACCGGCGGTGCTGGCGTTGTTGTTGGGGTCCGGGTTGTTGCTGGCCGGCAATGGCGCCGCCCGGGCACAGGATATGGCGGCCTCGCGCGGCGAGCCCCCCTCGCCCCAGGGTGTCGATGAAAACTGGCTGGTGCGAAACATCGTCTGCCAGTGTGGGAGCTGCCGGCACAATCTCCTCGAGTGTGCCTCCGAAAATTGTGGTCACGCGGCGCAGGACCGCATCGAGATTCACGATCTGCTGGCCCACGGAAAGAACCGCGAAGACGTCATCCAGTACTTCATCCAAAAGTACGGCAGCCAGGTGGCGCTGGCCGCCCCCATCGACAAGGGATTCAACCGCCTGGCGTGGGCCCTCCCCTATGGCTTCGGCGTGGGCGCGGCCGGGATGCTGGCCTATGGGGCGTACCGTTTGGCCCGGCGGCCTCCCGAGAACCCAGGTGGGGGGGGAACCAACGCTGCCGGGGATCCGGTCGATCCTGGCGATGTCGGATTGCAAGATCAGCTCGAGGACGAGCTACAGAACCTCGACTGATCGGTTCGCCACCCGTGCCCACCACTCATCCCCATCCCCCCACCTCCGCCTCCGCCTCCCCCACCAGCCCAGCCGGTGCCGCCGCGCCGACAGGGCGCCGTCGTGGTCCGCCGCTTTCGTTGCTGGCCCTGGGCGGAGCGGTGGTCGCCGGTGCCTATGGCTTCCTGGCGCTGGGGATGCGTCTTGGCCCTCCGCTGGTGATGGTCGCGCTGGGGGGGATGACCCTGGCCTTCTGTGCGGCCGCGCTGTGGCGGGTGATCGATCCGCTGACCCGTGACGAGGTTGCGGTGATCCCGGAGGCCCGAGCGCCCCATCGCATTCGGGAGCTGGAGCGAGAAA
>JBDSME010000099.1:0-17458 GCA_039916065.1 Polyangia bacterium | reverse complement strand
CAGCGCGCGCGCCCCCCGCGCCGATGCGTTGACCAGTACCTCTATATCAGACCCGTCGACCGGCTCCATGCCCGTTCGCCCCTCCGCGCTGACCAGATGCGCCACCTCCGCGTGCGAACACACGGAGTGCACTCCGGAACCCTTCGACAGAATCGGCACTGAACTGAAGGAAGTTGAGGTGGGATGGATTCTTCACGGAACCTCTTTGGAGCCTGTCATCGGGCCGGCGCGGAGGCGGTCTCGCCCGTTGAGGGTGCCAGCATGGCATTGGGGGAAGGGTGGATCCGCGCCCCGCGCCGCAGCGCGGAGACCCGGGTGAATTCCGCACCCAGCAAGATGATCTGGGACGAGTAGTAGACCCACACCAGCAACACCGCCAGCGAACCGGCGGCCCCGAAGGGAGAGCCCACGCCGGTCTTGCCCACGTACAGACCAATGACGAACTTCCCGATCTGGAACAGCACGGAGGTGACGAACGCGCCCATCCAGACGTCACGCCAGGCCATCTTCACGTCCGGCAGGATCTTGTAGATCATGGCGATGAGCGTGGTCATGACCGCCAGGGCCACGGCATAGTTCAACACGTATCCCAAGATCACCCACCCCGGGATGAAGCGGGACAGCACCCCCCCCATCCCGGCAAGCAACGCGCTCAGCACCAAGGAAACCAGCAACAAAAAACCAAAGGCCATGATCAGCCCGAACGACAGCATCCGCTCGCGGATGATGGTCTTGATGCCCCCTCCGGGCTTGGGCACCACCTTCCAGACCGTGTTGAGGGCATCCTGCAACTCGATGAGCACGCCGGTCGCTCCCAGCAGCAGCGTGATCACACCGATGACGGCTGAAATGATCCCCTTTGCAGGATGACTGGCCTTCGCCAGCATGGTCTGGATGACCTCGGCGCCTTCCTTCCCCAGCAAGCCCTGCAATTCGCCCACTATCCGCCCCTCGGCCGCGTCCTTGCCAAAGGCCAGACCGGCGATCGAGATCACCAGGATCAGCACGGGGGCCAGCGAGAAAACCGTGTAGTACGACAGGGCGGCCCCCAGACGGGGCGCCTTGTCGTCGCTCCACTCCTTGAAGGTCTGCTTGGTCAGCCCCCACGCGGTCGTCAGGTACTTCATCGACGAAATGAACGTAGGTCCGAATGCAAAAGGTGCAAGGCGGGACACCCTACGGGGCATGGTTCGCTGCCGCTCACATGCCCCGGTCCCATCAGTTCTTCGAACCGTCGCCGCGGGAACCCAGGTCGAGGACCTCCAGCTTGGCGTAGAGCTGCGCGCGGCTGATCCCCAGGCGGCGGGCGGCCTGGGAGCGGTTCCCGCCCGCGCGGTCGAGGGCGCGTATGATGAGACGGCGCTCCAACTGGGCGACCGCGTCTCGCAAAGGGAGATCCTGGTCCGTCTCGCGAACCAGCTCGGGGGGCGCCCCGGCCGCGAAGTTGCGTATGGGGTCAGACAGATCATCGACGTCGATGACCTCGCCCCCGCACAGCACCGCCGCCCGCTGGACGCCGTGAAAGAGCTCCCTCACGTTGCCGGGCCAGTGGTAGGCCAGCAGCTTGGCCATGGCCTCCTCCGACACGGCCCGTGCCCCCGTGCCCACCAGCGCGTGCGCGACCAGCAAGGGGATGTCGCTGCGGCGCGCACGCAGCGGCGGCACCTCTATCTCGATCACCGCCAGCCGGTAGTAGAGATCCTCGCGCAACACGACGGCGCCGCCGGAAGCAGCGCCGGCGGCGACCACCTTGTTCGTCGCGGTGACGATGCGGGCGGCATTCCGCAGCGATTCGGAGCCCCCCACCCGCTCGAACACCCCGTCCTGCAACACGCGCAGCAGCTTCGTTTGCAGCGCCAGGTCCAGATCGGCGATCTCGTCCAGGAACAAGGTGCCCCCGGCGGCCAGCTCGAATCGCCCACTCCGCCGCTGGGTCGCCCCGGTGAACGAGCCTTTCTCGTGCCCGAACAGCTCGCTCTCGAGCAGCGTGGGTGGTAGCGCGGCCAGGTTCACCGCCACGAAAGGGTTCGGGTTCGGATTGGCGCTGGGCTGGCCCCCGCGCCGCGACGAGTAGTCGTGAATGGCGCGCGCCACCAGCTCCTTGCCCGTGCCGGTTTCGCCGGTGATCAGCACCGGCGCCGTGGAGGCCGCCGCCCGACCTATCAGCTTCCATATCCCCAGCATGGCCAGGCTGGTCCCCACCAGCCCACCGGGCGCGCGCGGCGTCGGCGTCGGAACCAGCGTCGGCGTGGGTGTCGTCGTGGCCGTGGGCGTCGACGTCGGCGCCGGGGTCGGCCTCGGCGTCGGCATCGAATTGACGGGGGGAAGTACCGGCAGTGCTTGCGAAAGATCGCGTTGCTTGACCGCGCGCTCCACCACGGCCCGCAACTTGGGCAGGTCGAAAGGCTTGGTGACGTAGTCGAAGGCGCCGTCGCGCATGGCGCGGATGGTGCGCTCGCTGTCACCGTAGGCGGTGGCCACGATCACCGGCAGGTCCCGACTCGGCCCGGCGCGCAGCTCGCGCAGAAAATCCAGGCCATCGCCGTCCCGCAAGCGGATGTCCAGCAGGACGCAATCGACCATCTGATCGCGTACGATGGCGCGCGCGTCGACCAGCCCCGCCGCCGTCAGGGGCTGAAAACCCAGGGCGCGCACCACGCTGGCCAGCCCGTCGCGCAGACCTTCGTCGTCCTCGACGATGAGAATGGCGGTCACGACGGCACGGCCCCCACCCCAGGTCGGGCGGAGCATTCCGAAGTGCCCGAAGCGCCGGCGCTAGCACTGGTCGTGACCGTCGCCTCGCCGCGCGCAGGGGCACCGCGCGCGACCGTCAGCTCGGCACAGGTCGCGTCACCCTGGCGTGCGAAGGTGACGTCACCGCCGTGGGCGCGCGCGATGGACCGGCAGATGGCCAGCCCCAGCCCCGTGCCGTCGGGCTTGGTGGTGAAGAAAGGCTCGAACAGCTCCTGGGTGCGCTCGGCCGGAACACCGGGGCCGTGATCGGCCACGGCGATAACAGCCACAAGCTCACTCTCGCGCACCGACACCTCGACGTGACCGCCCGACGGCGACGCCTCGACGGCGTTGCGCACCAGATTGTCCACCGCCCGCGCCAGGGCATCGGCGTCGACGGCGGCCGCCGCGTCACCTTCCACGCGAATATCGATGCCCCGCAGGTCCGACCAGGGCGCCAGCGCCTGAACACGGGCGCGGGCCAGCGCGCCGAGCGCCACCGTTTGTCGCGGGCCCAACCCCGGGCTGGCCACCACCAGCAGGTCGGCCACCAGTCTATCCAGACGGGTGATTTCACCGGAGGCATGGGCGATGGCCTCTTCCACCGCGGGCGGCAGCGACGAACCGGCGCCCGCCGCCAGATCGAGCCGCAACTTGATCGAGGCCAGCGGATTGCGCACCTCGTGCGCCACGCCAGCAACCACCCGCCCCAGCGCCGCCAACCGGTCCTTCATGGCCAGTTCCCGGGCCATGCCTTCATGAACTTCGCGGGCCTGCGCCAGCCGCTGCCCCAGCCGGGCGATGCCGTCGGCCACGTCGCTCAGTTCACGCAACCGCGGGCGCGGTACAGGGGTGTTGAGATCCGAGGCCAGTCCGTCGAGGGCGCCAGTCAACGCGGCGGCGCCGCGCTTGACGGTGAACACGGCGTTGATGGCAGCCGTCGCCAGCAGACCGGTGGCCAGCGCCAGTGCCACCACGATGACTTGCCAGGTGTGCAGCCATTGCGGCGGCGGCACCAGGTAAGCGGTCCAACCCACAGTCGCCACCGTCGCCACCATCGCCACCTTCCCCGCCTTCGCTGAGCTCGAAACGCCTGGCAGGCGCTGCGCCGACACCAGCAACACGCCCCCGTCGACATCGGTCTCGGTGGTGACGGGCACGGGAGCGACAGACGGTCCGAGGGTGCCGAGGGTGCCGAGTCCGCCGGGGGTGCCGGCCGCTGCCGCCGCGGTGGTGCGCTCCACGGCGGAGCGCCAGGCCGCGGGCATTCCATCCAGCGGCGCCGCCATGGTGACTGACACGGCCGCGGGCGCTTGCCGCGTCGGAACGAAGCCTCCCCTCACCCCGATCAGGCCCGACCGCGGCGGGAATTCCCGGGCATCCGGTCCGGCCTCGATCAAACGGGTCAGCTCGCCATTCACTCCCAGCCGCCCGCGCTCAACCCGGGACCCGACCGTCAACGAAATCACCCTCACCATCGCAACCAGCGACAGCGCCGAGGTGATGACGCCCAAGAGTATGACCGTGACCAGCCTGTGTCTGATACGTCTGGTTATAGACACCACCGCCGGAACCTAGCAAGACCAGCGCCCATCGGTTCGTCACCGCCGCACGAGCGAAATCCAGGCTGGCTGCCGGCAATGGTTGTCGGGATTCCCGACAGGGTGTCCGGAATATCGACAGATCGTGCGCCGTCCCGGCGGCCCCATCACGGCAGTGCTCCGGTGCTCACGGCGTATTCAGGCGTGCGGCAAGAATCTGGCAGCGCCTGCGCGTTGGCGCGCTTGTTGCGACGCGGAAGGACCGAACTCGAAACGATGAAAGAGGCATGTGTGGGTGAATCACTGGTAATGATGAAAACGTTTGTAGCGTTGTTGCTCACGACGGCCACCGGGGCCGCGCCCGCTGTTGCTGCTCCGCCCGCCTCGGAATCTTCGGCGGAAAACGCGCCGGCGCCCGTCGATGGTTCCGACAAGAGCGAGATCACGACTCTGACCCTGGCCCGGGCGCTGGAGACGGCGGCAGCACACCAGCCCTCGATCCAGCAGGCGCGGGCGTCGACCGAAGCGGCCGCCGCCCGCATCGACCAGGCAGCGGCGGCGGGCTTGCCGCAGCTGACCGGGACCGGCACCTATCAGCGCACCACCGGAAATTTTTCGCCCCGGCCGGGTGCCACGTCGGCCGCCGTACAGATCTCGCCCCCCTGGACCACGGGCACCTACAACTATTTCAACTTCGGCGCGACGGCCAGCCAGCTCATCTACGACTTCGGTCAGACGCCGGAGCGTCGGCGCGCCGCCGCGTCCACGCGCGATGCGGCCGCGGCGGCCGAGCGGACGGCCGCGTTCACCGTCAAGTTACAGGTGCAGCAAGCCTTCTTCCGGGCGCGCGCACAGCGGGCGCTCGCCGCCGTGGCCAGCGCGGCGGTGGACAATCAGGGGAGGCACGTGGACCAGATCAAGGGGTTCGTGGCCGCGGGGCTGCGTCCAGAGATAGATCTGGCCAGCGTGCGGACAGATCTCGCGAACGCGCGTGTCCAGCTCATCACCGCGCAAAATGGCTACGGGCAGGCAAAGGCTGAACTGAACCGCGCCATGGGGGTCTTCTCGCCGCGCCCGTACGAGATCGCCGACGAGGAGCTGCCTCCCGTGGAGGGAGAAGACTCGACGGCGGATGGCCTGGTGCAGGACGCGCTCCGGAGGCGCCCCGAGCTCACGACGTTGCAATATCAGCAGACGGCGCAGCAACATCTGCTGCGCGGGCTGAAGGGCGGGTACGGACCGGCGCTGACCGCGAATGCGGCCGCCACGGAGGCCGGCACCGAGATGGATCACCTGGTGCCGAACTGGCTGGTGGGTGCGACCCTGTCCTGGCCGCTCTTGCAGGGTGGATTGACCAGGGGACAGGTCCGTGAGGCCGAGGCCAACCTGCGGGTGCTGGAAGCCCAGACGACAGCCTTGCGGCTGCAGGTTCAACTGGAGATCGAGGAGGCGCTGCTGGCGGTTCGTGCCTCCAAGGCCAGCGTGCAGGCGGTCGCCGAAGCGGTCACCAGCGCCCAGGAACAGCTCCGGCTGGCCGAGGGACGCTACCGCACCGGCCTCGGCAATGCCCTGGAGCTCGGCGACAGTCAGCAGGCGCTGTCTGCCGCCAGTGCCCAGTCGGTCCAAGCTCAATTCAACCTGGCTGGCGCCCGCGCGCAGCTCTCACTTGCACTGGGGCGACCATGACCACCTCACCGATAGTGCCTCCGACGACACCACCAATCACCACCACAAAGTCGAGACCGTCGCCGTCCGGGTCCAGCACAGGTCGGGTGGCGGTGATCACGGGAGTGCTGGTGGTGGCGGGGTTGGTGGCGCTGGCGGGGCTGGGTTGGTGGCTTCTGTTCGGGAGAACGGCCGCGCGACACGGCCAGGCCCCCGATGGTGCCCCTGGCGCCACCACGGCCGACAGGGCGGCCGCTGCGACGGGGGACGCGCCCGGTGGCGGCGGTGAACGGCCGGTGTCCGTGACCACTACCTTGGTGGGCCGGCGCGACGTCCCCCTGTACCTGGAAGGGATCGGGAGCGTGGTGCCGCTGCAGACGGTGATGGTGAAGCCCCAGGTTGACGGCCGGCTGGACAAGGCCGCCTTCGAGGAGGGAAAGGCGGTCCGCAAGGGGGACCTGCTGGCGCAGATCGATCCTCGCCCCTTCGCCATTCAGCGCGACCAGGCGCAGGCGGCCCTGGCGCGGGACACCGCCCAGACTCAGTCAAGCCGTCTCACCCTGCAGCGCTACGAGAAAGTGCGCCAGGAGAATCTGATTGCCCAGCAACAGCTCGACGATCAGCGGGCGCTGGTCGCCCAGCAGGAGGCGACGCTCAAGGCCGATCAGGCCCAGCTGGACCAGGCCCGGCTGCAGCTGGACTACGCGCGCATTCGGTCGCCCATCGACGGCGTCACGGGGGTCCGGCTGGTGGACCCGGGAAACATCATTCGCGCCTCGGATCCTACCGGCATCGTGATGGTGACGCAGCTCGACCCCATCGCTGTGCTGTTCTCCCTGCCGCAGGACGAGCTGCCGCGCATCGCCGAGCAGATGGCGGGCGGGCCGTTGCAAGTGGACGTGCTGAGCCGCGACGGCGCGACCACCCTCGGCAGCGGAAAACTCGGGCTGATCGACAACCAGATCAACCAGACCACGGCCACCATCCGTTTGAAGGCGGTGCTGGAGAACCCCAGGAAGACGTTGTGGCCGAACCAGTTCGTGAAGGTTCGCCTGCTGCTGGCCGTGCGCAAGCAGGCGTTGGTGTTGCCGGCCGCGGCCATTCAGCGCGGGCCCCAGGGAACGTTCGTCTATTTGGTGGGCGCCGACCAGAGGGCCGCAACCCGCCCGGTGAAGGTGGACAGCGTCGAAGGTGATACCGCCATCGTCGCCGGCGGCCTACAGCAAGGTGATCAGGTGGTCACCGAGGGGCAGGGCCAATTGCGTCCCGGGGCGCGCGTCGCCGCCCGTCTGGCGGTAGCAGGCACAGGCGCGGGCGGCGGCAGCCGCCCAACAGGCGCCGGCGGCGGTGGCACTGACGGCGGCGGTGGCGGCGGCAAACACGCCGGTTCCGCGGCGGCGAGCCGAGCCCCCCGATGAGCATCTCCGAGCCGTTCATCCGCCGTCCCGTGGCGACGTCGCTGCTGGTGGTGGGGCTGTTCCTGGCGGGCGTGCTCGGCTATCGCCAGCTGCCGGTCTCCGCCCTTCCCCAGGTCGACTACCCGACCATCGTGGTCTCGACGGGCCTGCCGGGCGCCAGCGCGGACACCATGTCGTCGGCCATCACCACGCCGCTGGAACGACAGTTCGGCCAGATCCCGGGCCTCAATCAGATGACGTCGATCAGCAGCTTCGCCACGTCGCAGATCACCCTGCAGTTCAACCTGGACCAGGACATCGACGCGGCTCAACAGGACGTGCAAGCGGCCATCAACGCCACATCGAACCTGCTGCCGCGCACCCTGCCCGCACCGCCCACCTACAGCAAGAGCAATCCGGCGGACGCGCCCATCCTGACCCTCAGCATCAGCTCGGACACGCTGCCCCTCTACCAGGTGCACGACTACACCGATTCCATCCTGGCGCAGAAGATCTCTCAGGTGTCGGGTGTGGGCCTGGTCAGCCTCAACGGGGGGCAGAAGCCGGCGGTACGCGTGCAGGTCGACCCCCAGGCCCTGGCGGGGCGCGGCCTTACCCTGGAAGACCTGCGCACGGTGCTGGTGCAGGCGAACGTCAACCAGCCCAAGGGCAACCTGGATGGTCCGCGCCAGAACTACACCCTGGCGGTGGACGACCAGCTGGTGAAGTCGGCCTCGTACCGCCCCATCATCGTGGCCTACAAGGACGGTGCTCCGGTCCGTCTGTCGGAGGTTGCCGACGTGATCGATGGCGCGGAGAACAACCAGCTCGCGGGGTGGGCCAACCAGAGCCGGGCGGTGATCCTGAACGTGCAGCGCCAGCCGGGAGCAAACGTGATCGAGGTGGCCGACCACGTGAAGCAGCTGCTGCCGCAACTGCAGGGCGCCCTGCCGGCTGGGATCAAGGTGGCGATCCTTTCCGACCGTACCGAGACGGTGCGTGCGTCGGTGGACGACGTGCTGTTCACCCTGGTGTTGACCGTGCTCCTGGTGGTGGCGGTGATCTTCCTGTCGCTGCGCACCTTGCGCGCCACCATCATCCCCGGGGTGGCGGTGCCTCTGGCGCTCATCGGCACCTTCGGCGTGATGTACCTGCTCGGCTATAGCCTGAACAACCTCACGCTGATGGCGCTGACCATCGCCACCGGGTTCGTGGTTGACGATGCGATCGTCATGCTGGAGAACATCATGCGCCACGTGGAAGCCGGGAAACGTCCCTTCCAGGCGGCGCTGGAGGGGGCCCGCCAGATCGGCTTCACCATCGTGTCGCTGACGGTGTCGCTGGTGGCGGTGATGATCCCGCTGCTGTTCATGGGGGGAATCATCGGCCGCTTGTTCCGCGAGTTCGCTGTCACTCTGAGCGTTGCCATCGGGATCTCCGCGGTGCTGTCCCTGACCTTGACCGCCATGATGTCGGCCCACCTCTTGCGCCCGGTGCAGCACCAGCAAGAAGGCAGACTCGGCCGAGGCCTGGAGCGCGGGTTCTCCGCGATGGTGGGGTTCTATGAGCGCGGTCTGAAGTGGGCGCTGGACCACCAGCGGACGATTCTGGCCCTGACGCTGGGCACCGTGGCGTCCACCGCCCTGCTGGCGGTGCTCATCCCCAAGGGGTTCTTCCCGCAGCAGGATACGGGCCTGATCATCGGCGTTTCCGAGGCCGCGCTGGACATCTCGTTTCCTCGGCTGATGGATCGCCAGCGCGCGCTGGCCGACGTGGTGCTGGCCGATCCCGATGTGCAGTCGGTGGCGTCATTCATCGGAGCGGACGGCACCAACCAGACCCCCAATAGCGGACGCCTGTCGATCACCCTGAAACCGCGCGCGCATCGGGCGGGAGTGAGCCAGATCATCGCGCGCCTTCAGGCCAGGCTGCAGCACGTGCAGGGCATCTCGCTGTTCCTGCAACCCGTCCAAGATTTGCAGATCGAGAACCGGGTCAGCCGCACCCAGTTCCAGTACACGCTGGAGGATGCCGATCCGCAGCGGCTGGCGCTCTGGGCGCCCCGCATGGCGGAGAAGGTCCGCACCCTGCCCGGCGTGCACGACGTGGCGTCCGACCAGCAGTCGGCCGGGCTGCAACTGGCGCTGACCATCGACCGCGATAGCGCCGCGCGTCTGGGCGTCACCCTGCAGGCCATCGACGACACGCTGTACGACGCCTTCGGCCAGCGCCAGGTATCGACCATCTTCACGCAGCTGAATCTTTACCGGGTGATCCTGGAAGTGAAACCGCAATATCAAGGCAACCCTGACGCGCTGGCGGCCCTTTACGTTCGCTCCAGCAGCGGTGATCCGGTGCCCCTGTCGTCGCTGGCCCGTTACGAACCGGCGCTGGCTCCGCTGGTGGTGGCGCATCAGGGCCAGTTCTCGGCGGTGACGCTGTCGTTCAACCTGGCGACCGGGACATCCCTGGGGGACGCCGTGCAGGCGATCCGACGGGCAGAGCGGGAGATCGGTCTGCCCCCGGGGGTGCATGCGGACTTTCAAGGCGCCGCCCGCGCGTTCAGCGAATCGCTGGCCAGCGAGCCGCCGCTTATCGTGGCGGCGTTGCTGACGGTGTACATCGTGCTGGGGGTTCTCTACGAGAGCTACATCCATCCGGTGACCATCATCTCAAGCCTGCCGTCGGCCGGGCTGGGGGCGCTGGCGGCACTGCTGGTCACCGGCACGGAGTTCAGCGTGGTGGCCCTGATAGGCGTGGTGCTGCTGATAGGGATCGTGCAGAAGAACGCCATCATGATGATCGACTTCGCCCTGGAGGCGGAGCGCGAACAAAAGCTCTCGCCACGCGATGCCATCTATCAGGCGTGCTTGTTGCGGTTTCGCCCCATCATGATGACCACGCTGGCGGCGCTGCTGGGCGGCATTCCGCTGGCGCTCGGACGCGGTACCGGATCGGAGCTGCGACGACCCCTTGGGATATCCATCGTCGGTGGGTTGCTGGTGTCGCAGGTGCTGACGCTGTACACGACTCCCGTCATCTACCTGTACATGGAGCGGCTGCGCGGGTGGCTGGCCGCGCGCCGGCAGGCCCGTGGCCCGGTCGGTGAGGTCACGCGGGCATGAACATCTCGGGCCCCTTCGTGCGCCGCCCCATCGCCACGTCGCTGCTGGCGGCGGCGCTGTTGCTGGCAGGGATGGCAGCGTTCTTCCGCTTGCCAGTGGCCCCCCTGCCCCGGGTCGATTTTCCGACGCTGGCCGTTTCAGCGAACCTGCCGGGGGCCAGCCCGGAGACCATGGCGTCGGCGGTGGCCACGCCCCTGGAGCGGCGGTTTGGGCGGATCGCGGGACTGTCGGAGATGACGTCGATCAGCTCCCTGGGAACAACGCAGCTCACGCTGCAGTTCGACCTGGACCGCGACGTGACCGCGGCGGCGCGCGACGTTCAGGCAGCCATCAACGCCGCTGGCGCGGAGTTGCCCAGCAACCTGCCCACGCGCCCGAACTACCGCAAGGTCAACCCGGCGGATGCGCCCATCCTGATCGCCTCGCTGACGTCCGAGACTTTGCCGCTGGCGGAGGTGTTCGACGCGGCGAATTCGGTGCTGGCCCAGAAGATCTCACAGGTGGAAGGGGTCGGTCAGGTGACCGTGGGCGGGGGACAGCAGCCCGCCGTGCGCGTCCAGGTGGACCCCGCCACGCTGGCCGGGTTGGGGCTGGGCATGGAGGACGTGCGCACCGCCTTGAGCCAGGCCACCGTGAATGCGCCGAAGGGGGCCCTCACGGGCGCCGCGCAATCGTACGCCCTGTCGGCGAACGATCAGCTCTTTGGCGCGGCGGCCTTCCAGCCTCTGGTGATCTCCTATCGCGGCGGCAGCGTGGTGCGGCTGCGCGACGTCGCGCGGGTGACCGACGACGTGGAGAACAACCGGGTGGCCGCCTGGTCGAACGACACGCGGGCCGTGCTGCTGATCATTCGACGGCAACCGGGGGCGAACATCCTTCAGACCATCGACCGCGTGAAGGCCCTGCTCCCCGCGCTGGCGCAGTCGATCTCGCCGGCCATCAACATCGACATGGCCGTCGACCGGGCCCGCACCATTCGGGCGTCCGTGCAGGAGGTGGAGCACACACTGGTGATCGCCATCGTGCTGGTGGTGCTGGTGGTGTTGCTGTTCCTGCGCAACCTGCGCGCCACGGCCATCCCCAGCGTGGCCGTGCCGCTGTCCTTGATCGGAACGTTCGGGGTGATGTACCTGCTGGGGTACAGCATCAACAACCTGACCCTGATGGCGCTCACCATCTCCACCGGCTTCGTGGTCGATGACGCGATCGTGGTGACGGAGAATGTGTCGCGCCACCTCGACGGCGGCAAGCCGCCCCTGGCGGCGGCGCTGGAGGGGGCGCGCCAGGTGGGATTCACCATCGTGTCCATCACGGCGTCGTTGCTGGCGGTGTTCATCCCCATCCTGTTCATGGGCGGCATCGTGGGGCGCCTGTTTCGGGAGTTCGCCGTCACGCTGAGCATCGCCATCACCATCTCGGCTCTCATCTCGCTCACCCTCACTCCGGCGATGTGCGCGCGCATGCTGCGGCCGGCAGGCAGTGACAGCCCCGGGCGGATCGCCAAGGGGCTGGAACGGGCGTTCGATGCGTTGGTGCGGTTTTACGATCGCGGGCTGACCTGGGTGCTCGCTCACCGCGCGACCATGCTGTTCGCGACCCTGACCACGCTGGGGTTTTCGGTTTACCTGTACGTCATAGTCCCCAAGGGGTTGTTCCCCCAGCAGGACACTGGCCTGCTGGGCGGCTTCAGTGAGGCACCGCAGGACATTTCCTTCTCCGCCATGAAGGAGCAGCAGCAGAGCCTGATCGGTGTGCTGCGCTCAGATCCCGATGTGGCGAACGTGGTTTCTTTCCTGGGCGGACAGAGCGGCACCGGCAACACGGGCACGGTGTTCGTGTCGCTGAAGCCACGGGCCGAACGCAAGGCCACCGCCGACCAGGTTATCGCGCGGCTGCGCGGGAAGCTGGGGCGAACCCCCGGCATCAAGCTGTTCCTGCAGTCGAATCAGGACGTGCGCGTGGGGGGGCGGGGCGCGCGCACTCAGTACCAGTACACCCTGGAGGGGGCAAACCTGGACGAGCTGCGACAATGGGCGCCGCAGGTGTTGCAGAAGCTGCGCGGCATCGCCCTGCTCAAGGACGTGAACAGCGATCTGCAGAGCGCGGGGTTGCTGCTCTCGGTGACGCTGGACCGCGATACCGCCTCGCGACTGGGCATCACGCCGCAAGCCGTGGACGATGCCCTCTACGACGCCTACGGCCAGCGCCAGGTCGCCACCGTCTACACCTCCAACAACTATTCGCGCGTGGTGCTGGAGGCGACCCCCGAACTGCAAGCGGGACCCGAGGCGTTGCACCAGATCTACGTGCGGTCATCCACCGGCGCCGAGGTGCCGCTGTCGACGGTGGCACGCTTCGCCCCGGGTGGGACGCCGCTGTCGGTCACGCACCAGGGGCAGTTCCCGTCCGTCACCATGTCCTTCAACCTGACGGCGGGGGCGGCCCTGGGGGCAGCGGTTGACGCCATCCATGCGGCCGAGCGCGAGCTTCACCTTCCCCCCACCCTGCGCGCCGGTTTTTCGGGAACGGCCCAGGTCTTCCGGGCTTCGCTGGCCAATCAGCCGATGCTGGTGCTGGCGGCGTTGCTCACTGTGTACATCGTCCTGGGCATGCTCTACGAAAGCCTGATTCACCCCATCACCATCTTGTCGACGTTGCCGTCGGCGGGGGTGGGCGCTCTGATCGCGCTGCTGGTGACCAGGACCGAGCTGTCGATCATCGCGCTCATCGGCATCATCCTGCTCATCGGCATCGTCAAGAAGAACGCCATCTTGATGATCGACTTCGCCATCGAGGCCGAAAGAGACCGCGGCCTCTCGGCGCGCGACGCCATCCACGAGGCCTGCCTGCTGCGCTTTCGCCCCATCCTCATGACCACCATGGCGGCGCTGCTGGGCGCGCTCCCTCTGGCCTTCGGCAACGGCGAAGGCGCCGAACTGCGGCGCCCTCTCGGCATCACCATCGTGGGCGGCCTGATTTTCTCGCAATTGCTGACCTTGTACACGACGCCGGTGGTGTACCTGTATCTGGATCGCCTCACCCGGCGCCGGCGGAACAGAGAAGTGGAGAGCGAAGGGCTGGTCCCGTTTCCGTCCGTTTCGGGATGACGGATGACATGGTGGACGGACCGGGCAGGCATCGCTTGAGACCGGCGGGCGCTCCCGAACCGGCTCCGCTCGGTCACGGTTTGGGGGGCGAGCGGGCCCCGACGCGATTGCTCAGAGGGGCCGTTCGCCTTCAGGTGGCTTCGCCACCCGTGGCTCTCTCGTCGCTCGCTGGCAACCGGCCGAGCGAACCTGAACCCCACAAATGACGACAACTTGTCCTCGGATATCTCCGAGGTGACCGCCGGCCGGAGCGCTCGCTCACGCCCCTCCGAGCAAACGCGCCGGGTCCCACCCGCGCTCCAAATCGCTCGCTTCACTCGGCCTGCCCGCCGCCAGGCATCTGACGGCGTACCCGTGCAGTCGACTCCAACTTCTGGACACGCTCAGCGTCGTCGGGCGAGTGTACAATCGGTGCATGATTTACGGCGCTCACGTCATCATTTACAGCAGGGATGCTGAGGCTGACCGAGCGTTCATTCGCGACGTGCTGGAGTACGAGTCCGTCGACGCAGGTCACGGCTGGTTGATATTCGCATTGCCGCCGGCAGAGGTTGCAGTGCATCCGTCCGAGGAGAACGACGTCCACGAACTATTCCTGATGTGCGACGACGTCCGCGCGCTCATCGCAGGGCTGAGGAATAAGAGGGTCGATTGTTCGGAGGTCGACGAGCAGCGCTGGGGATCGATCACGCGATTGACTCTGCCAGGCGGCGGAAAACTTGGCATTTACCAGCCGAAGCACGCTTCACCGCTTAAGGCGCCGGCTACGTAACCCGGCGCTCGACGAGCAGCCGCCGGCGAAGCGAGGAATGCGATCGTTCGCCTGCAACGCTTGGTTCATCAGGCTTCGCGAAGTGCATCGTCAGACCCCTTGAGACGCGACCACCTGGGTTATCCACACAACGTTCCCGTCGGGGTCAGCCAGAAGGAAATCTCGGTGTCCCCACGGCCGCTCTTTGATGGATTCCAGGATGCGCACACCCAGGCGTTTCGCGTTCTCGAAAATTTCCTCAAACCCTTCGTCGACCCAGAACTGAGCTTGCGCAGGAGGCTTGATGCCGTGCTGTGCCTCCGCAGCACGGACCAAGTGGATGGAAATCTTATCGCGGTGGAGAACTGCGTAGTTCAGGCCATGAAGTCCCTCATGGACAAGGGTCGCGTTCCAGCCGCAGACGTCCGCATACCACTTGATGGAAGCGGCGACGTCATTCGCCGGAAACAGGGGATGTGATCTGGTCCAAGCCATGATCGGTCCGCAGTCTCGCTAACGTTGAGCCGACAACCCGGGGCACGCGAACCGCCGGGTCAGGTTCAGCAGGAGGTTCATTCGCATGGCGTACAGACCTGTTCCGCGTGATAGCGAAAGTCGCCGGCAGTCTGAATGAAACGCACCGACAGATGCATCTCGGCGGGTCCGGCACAAGGAGACGGTGCGGAAGCGAGGGCCGGTGTATCGACTTCCACTCGAAACACACGTTTGAAGTTGGCAGTAACGATCGCTGGATAAGGCGTTGGGCCGCCTATCACCTCCTCAACAACGACCCTCACGGGAACCGCTAGCGCAGAGGTAGCGCAATGCTCGCAACACATGGATGAGTCGCCTCCCAGGGGAAGGTCGTAAGCCAGCCCGAGGTGGCCCGCCGCTTCCAACGCAAATTCTCCCACGGCCCAATTCCTGGAATCTCCGATGTCGGAAATCCCCACAGTCAGACTGCTGCGCGCAGATGGTCTTCCCGCGGGTGCGTTGCCGATCTGGCCATTGTTACATTCGACGCTGAAGGAAAGCGTTGGAACCTTTCCGACAATCACCGGATAGGTGGAGAGCGAGGTATCCGGATCAGCAAGGTAGGGACCGACAGGGCCGAGCAACTGACAGTTGCCGATGGCGGGATCGGTGGAGCCAAGCTCCGCGTCATGAAGAGCGTGAGCGCCCAAAGCCCATTTCACCCCACCGCTCTGCATCCGCGCGGAATACGAAACATAAGGGCACTTCGGCCCGCCACATTCGCCAGGGCCCGTCGCGGGGCATCCGAAGGAAAGGACCACAATTAGCGTCAGAGGCGGAATTCTTAGAGAAGGTCTCATCTTGCCACGCGCGTATGACGATATAGCCGTTCAGCGGCGGACGCGAGAGGGAGACCACAGGGGCAGCCTCGCCAGGTCAGATCGGATCTGACACCGGCGTTACCCGAGAAGGATGATGGCCGCCAGTCCATCGAGAACGCACAAGACGGCTGGCATTGCTGCGGCGGTCCGCTTGCGCAGGGCAACAGCATGGAGCGCGTCAAACAGCTGTAGCAACCCATCACCGATGAGAAGGCACCCGAGCGCCTCCCGCCTGTTCGCAAACGCGAGCGCCACGATGGCAAGACCCAAGAGGATGCTGCGGCTACCGATCATCAGAACCAGCGACCGTTCGGATTCAGTAGCATCCGCGCGCCGCTTCTTCTGGAGGAGCCATGGCACCGTCAGAGCAGCCAGCTGAAACCCTCGAAGAATGGCAAAGCCCAATGCAATACGGGAAGAGACCGTCATGTAGAATATTAACCCAGACCCCAACCACCGTCGCCCCGCGGCAGGCAGGAAGCGGAGGCCGCAGGCTGCGCAGGTCCGACTTTCACCCTGCGGCGGCCTGGCGTCGTGTCGGCGAACCCAATCTTGACCGTGGCGCAGCGTCCTCACCCGGCGCTTCGCGCCGGCCTCTCCCGTGCCGGGAGAGGCAAGAAGCGGTGACGACTTGGCAATGGTGCGGCTAGCTGGCTCCGCAGAGGGAGATTAGGTGGGCGGCGATTTTTTCCAGGGGGAGGATGGTGTCGACGGAGGTGAGGGCCAGGACGGCGCGCGGCGCGGCGGGGGCTTTGGCGGTGGCGGGGTCCTGGACCAGGACGTAGCCGCCGACGGACCTCACGGCGCGGGCGCCGATGGCGCCGTCGTCGTTGCTGCCGGTCAACATCACGGCGACGCCGGTGGGGCCATAGGAATCGGCCACTGATTCAAACAGCACGTCGATGGCGGGGCGGGCGAAGAGTACGGGAGGGTCGAGCGACAGCGAGAAGAAGCCCCGCTCCACCACCAGGTGATAGTTCGGTGGCGCCAGGTAGACGTGTCCCGGTCGAATGGGCTCCTTGTCGTCCGGCTCCACCACCGGCAGCGACGAGTGGACGTTGAGGAGCTCCAGCAGCCGACCGTCCACCTCGGCGCGCCGGTGCTGCACGATCACGAGCGGGCAGCGAAAGGTCGCGGGCAGTCCACGCAACAACATCTGCGTGGCGTCCAGTCCCCCCAATGAAGCGCCCACCGCTATGACCTCGCGAACCATCAGCGCACCCTCCGGTAAAGCTTCAGGCCTGCGTCCCCCATCTCCTCGAACCGATCTTCGTAGGGCGTGAAGTGTAACGACTCCTTTTTGCCGATGCTGAGGATGCCGAACTTGCTCAAGCTGCCGTACAGCAGGCCGTGCACCCGATCGCGCAGGTGTGGATCGAAGTAGATCATCACGTTGCGGCACATGATGAGGTGGAACTCGTTGAATGGGCCATCACACACCAGGTTGTGCTGGGAAAAGATGGCGTTGCGGCGCAGGGGCTGCCGGATGACGGCGTGACGTTCGTCGGTCTCGTAATAGGCGGAGAAGTCTCCGCGCCCTCCCGCCTTCTGGTAGGCGATGGTGTGCTCGCGGATGGCCGGCAACGTGAAGATCCCCCGGCGGGCGCGCGAGATGACGGCATCGCTAAAGTCAGTGGCGTAGAGACGGCAGCGGTCGTACAGCCCCGCCTCCTGGAGCAAGATGGCCAGCGAATACACCTCCTCGCCTGAAGAACATCCGGCGTGCCAGATCCGGATAAAGGGATAGGTGCGCAGCAAGGGGATGATGTCGTCGCGCAGCGCCA